>NZ_CP151276.1:2740000-3022315 GCF_046736325.1 Paracoccus sp. ME4 | reverse complement strand
CGTCCCGTTTCCCGTGCCTGTCCCCAATCCCCGCCGGGTTTTCCCGACGGGACAGCCGCCACGACGCTTGGGTCGGACACGAAAACAGGACGCCCGGCGGATGCAGCGCATCCGCTTTCGGGCGTCGGCCCGGTCTCGATCTGGACAGGGATTCCCATCACCCGGTGGCAGCCGGATGCCGTGAACCCGAAGGCGCAAGAGATGATCTTCGCGGCCCGGCCATCGTCCCGGACGGATCAACCGATCTGTCCACAGGGCCTGGCCCGTCCCCAAGCGACGTGAATCGCATGGAGGAAACTAGCCCCAGCTTGTGGATAGCCGCAACCGAACTATGCGCTTGACACAAACTTGGTCGAAGCGAATCTGCGATGCCCTTGACTCGATTGACAATTTTAATAAGGCGCTGAATTCGTTCATCTTTCCCGCGCATGGCGTGCGGAAAAGAAAATCGGGCGCAAGGCTTTCGCCTGCGCCCGATCGGGGTCGTGCCGGGGGAATCGCGGGATCGCGGTCCCTGTGGATCAGTTGGCCGAGAGGGCTTTCACGCGGGCCGCCAGGCGCGACACCTTGCGCGAGGCGGTGTTCTTGTGGACCACGCCCTTGGTCACGCCGCGCATCAGTTCGGGCTGGGCGGTCTTCAGCGCCAGGGCCGCGGCCTCGGCATTGCCCGACGCGATGGCTTCCTCGACCTTGCGGATGAAGGTGCGGATGCGCGAGCGGCGGGCCTTGTTCACGTCGGTGCGACGTTCGATCTGGCGGGCGCGTTTCTTGGACTGGGGCGTGTTGGCCATGGGGGTCTTCCTATCGGGTCTGTTGCATGTCTGAATCTCGAACGTGCAAAAGCCCCATGGCGCCGTCCCTGATCCGGGACGGACATGATTCTTGCCAAAGCGGGCCCACACGCATGTAAGCCCGGGCCTATAGGCCAAGGCCGGGGAAAAGGAAACCCCCTACCGGTCGCGGAACTGCGCCTCGCGCTTTTCCAGGAAGGCGGCCATGCCCTCCTTCTGGTCCTCTGTGCCGAACAGCGCGTGGAAGGACCGCCGCTCGAACAGCAGCCCCTCGCGCAGGGTCGTCTCATAGGCGCGGTTGACGGCCTCCTTGACGGTCTTGGTGGCGATCTGGGACTTCTCGGCGATCTTGCGCGCGGCGGCCATCGCCTCGGGGATCAGCTTGGCGGTGGGCACGACGCGGCTGACCAGCCCCGAGCGCTCGGCCTCGGCGGCGTCCATGAAGCGTCCGGTCAGGTTCATGTCCATGGCCTTGGACTTGCCCACGAACCGGGTCAGGCGCTGCGTGCCGCCGATGCCCGCGACGACGCCCAGGTTGATCTCGGGCTGGCCGAACTTGGCGTTCTCGGCGCAGATGATGAAGTCGCAGACCATGGCCAGCTCGCAGCCGCCGCCCAGGGCGTATCCGCTGACGGCGGCGATGATCGGCTTTCGCACGCGGGTGATCGCCTCGATCTGGGCGCCGAACAGGTCCTCCTCATAGACCTCGACATAGGTCTTCGTGGACATCTCCTTGATGTCGGCGCCGGCGGCGAAGGCCTTCTCGCTGCCGGTCAGGACGATGCAGCGGACCTTGTCGTTGCGGTCGGCCTCCGACAGCGCGGTCGACAGCTCGTCCAGCAGGGCGCCATTCAGCGCGTTCAGCGCCTCGGGACGGTTCAGCCGGATCAGGGCGACCTCGTCCTCGATCTCCACGATGATGGTTTCGTAGGCCATGGGGCTTGGACCTCGTTGGCAGATTGCGTGGCCCCCGTCCTAGCAGAGGCCCGCGCAGCCGTCCAACGGTTCACCGCTGGCAGGTCGGACACCAGAAGGACGACCGCCCCGACTGCACGATCCGCGCGATGGTGCCGGGGCAGCCGTCGCGCAGGCAGGGCTGGCCCGCGCGGTCATAGACGCGGAAGCTGTGCTGGAAATAGCCCAGCTCTCCGCTGGCTTGGCGATGGTCGCGCAGGGACGATCCGCCCGCAGCGATCGCGTCGGTCAGAACGTCGCGGACATGCCCCACCAGGGCCGCGATGCGCGGCGCGCCGATCCGCCCCGCCGCCCGCCGCGGATCGATGCCCGCCCGCCAAAGCGATTCGCTGACATAGATGTTGCCCAGCCCCGCCACGATGCGCTGGTCCAGCAGCGCCTGTTTCACCGGAACGCGCCGACCGGCAAAGGCCGCGCGCAGGTAATCCGCGTCGAAAATCGGATCGAAGGGCTCGGGTCCCAGGTGATCCAGAAGCGGATGGGACGCGCCCTCGCGGATCAGGTCGACCATGCCGAAGCGGCGTGCGTCGTTGAAGGTCACGGTCGTTCCCGCATCGGTGGTCAGCACGACATGGTCGTGGCGCGCGTGGACGCCCGGATCACGGTGGAACTCGCCCAGGCCCGCGCCCTGGACCAGCATGCGGCCCGACATGCCCAGATGCCACAGGACCGTGCCGCGCCCCTCCAGGTCGGCCAGCAGGTATTTCGACCGCCGCCGCAGCGCGGTGACGCGCGCCCCGGTCAGCACCTGCATCAGGTCCACCGGCAGCGGCCAGCGCAGGTCGGGGCGGTTGATCTGGGCGCGGGCGATGCGCGCGCCCTCCAGGTGGGGCACGAGGCCGCGGCGGACGGTCTCGACTTCCGGCAGTTCTGGCAATCGGGTTCCTTTCGTCGCATTGTGCGCGCGGCACGCCGGACCTATCTGGCAATGGAACAGGCAAACGGCAAGCGCATGACGGACAGCAAGACGACCCATTTCGGCTTTCGGACCGTGGACGAGGATCAGAAGGCCGGCATGGTCCATCAGGTCTTCTCCTCGGTCGCCTCGAAATACGACGTGATGAACGACCTGATGAGCGTCGGCATCCACCGCGTCTGGAAGACCGCGCTGATGGACTGGCTGGCGCCGCGCGACGGGCAGCACCTGCTGGACGTGGCGGGGGGCACGGGCGACGTGGCCTTCCGCTTCCTGGACCGGGCGCCGGGCGCGCGGGTCACCGTCTGCGACATGACCGAATCCATGCTGGTCGAGGGGCGCAAGCGCGCCGAGGCCGTGGACCGCGCCGACCGGCTGGCCTGGGTCACGGGCGACGCGATGGCGCTGCCCTTTGCCGACGACAGCTTCGACCGCTACACGATCAGCTTCGGCATCCGCAACGTGACGCGCATTCCCGACGCGCTGCGCGAGGCGTACCGCGTGCTCAAGCCCGGCGGCCGCCTGGTGGTGCTGGAATTCAGCCAGATCCCCGTGCCCGCGATGCAATGGGCCTATGACCGCTACAGCTTCAACGTGATCCCGGCCATGGGGCAGGCGGTGACGGGCGATCGCGACAGCTATCAGTATCTGGTCGAATCGATCCGCAAGTTCCCCGATCAGGAGAGCTTTGCCGCGATGATCCGCGATGCGGGCTTCGGCCGGGTGCAGTGGCGCAACCTGTCGATGGGCATCGCCGCCCTGCATTCCGGCTGGAAATTGTAGGGCGATGCGCGGACCCCACAACATCCTGCGGCTGATCCGCACAGGCGCCACGTTCGAACGCACCGGCGCCATGGCCGCGGTGCTGGACGCGGTCGATGCGCCCATGCGCCTGCGGCTGGCCGCGCGTGTCCTGGGCTGGCCCTTCCGCTGGCTGGGCTACAAGGGCGATCCGACCCTGCCGCCCATCACCCGCGCCATCACCGCCCTGGGGCCGGCCTACATCAAGTTCGGCCAGATCCTGTCGACGCGCGCCGATGTCGTGGGCCCCGAGATGGCCGGACAACTGCGCATGCTGCAGGACCGCCTGCCGCCCTTTCCGACCGACATCGCCAAGACCGCCATCGAGGCAGAGCTGCGCGCCCCCGTCGATCAGCTGTTCAGCGAGTTTTCCGAACCCGTCGCCGCGGCCTCCATCGCGCAGGTCCACCGGGCCCGCGTGCGCGAGACGGGGCGCGAGGTCGCCGTCAAGGTCGTGCGTCCCGGCATCGGCGCGGCCTTCCGGCGCGACATCGACGCGTTCCATTTCGGCGCCCGCCTGATCGAGCTGGTCTCGCCCGGCACGCGCCGCCTGCGGCCCCGCGACGTGGTCAGCCATTTCGAGAAGACCGTCACCGGCGAACAGGACCTGCGCCTGGAGGCCGCCGCCGCGTCCGAATTCGCCGAGAACACGGCCGGCGATGCGGGCTTTCAGATCCCTCGGCCACATTGGGCGCTGTCCTCGCGCCGCGTGCTGACCGCGGATTGGGCCGAGGGGCTGCCCATGGGCGACCGCGAGGCGCTGATCGCGGCGGGCCATGACACGACCGACCTGGCGCGTCGGGTGATCCAGCTGTTCCTGTCGCATGCGTTGCGCGATGGGTTCTTCCATGCCGACATGCATCACGGCAACCTGAAGGTCGCGGCGAACGGCGACATCATTGCCTATGACTTCGGCATCATGGGCGAGATCGACGAATACACCCGCCGGGTCTATGCCCAGATCCTCTACGGCTTCATCCAGCGCGACTACCGCCTGGTCGCGCGGGTGCATTTCGAGGCCGGATACGTCCCCCGCGACCGCGACGAGGCGGCCTTCGCCCGCGCGCTGCGCGCCGTGGGAGAGCCGATCTTCGGCGCCGATGCCAGCCGCATCAGCATGGGCAACCTGCTGTCCTACCTCTTCGAGGTGACCGAACGCTTCGGCATGCCGACCCGGACCGAGCTGATCCTGCTGCAGCGCACCATGGTCGTGGTCGAGGGCGTGGCCCGGTCGCTGGACCCGAACCTGAACATCTGGGACGCGGCCAAGCCGGTCGTGTCCGACTATATCAAGGCCAGCGTCGGTCCCAAGGCCGCGATCAGCGACCTGACCCAGATCGCGCAGACCGTGGGCCGCTATGGCCCGCTGCTGCCGCGCATGATCGAGCGCGCCCTGTGGGAACGCGCCCATCCCGAGGAGACGCGGTTGACGCTGATCCAGGCCCGCCCGCCGGTGCCGCTGTGGCTGGTCGCGCTGCTGGCGCTGGCGGCAGGCGCGGGGATCGGCCTGTCGCTGTGACGCGCGGCGGTCAGAAGCAGATGATCTCGGCCTCGGCCTCGGCGCGGCGCAGGGTGGCCACGGTCTCGGTCAGGGCCGCCATGCCGCGGAACATCCCCGAGCGTTCGCCGCTGGTCTGGCGCATGCGCAGGACCGTCTCGGCGCCGACATAGTCCTTGTAGGGCAGGATCTCTGCGATGCGGTCGATCGCGCAGGAGCAGCGGTCCAGCATCTCGCGCGTCTGTCCGTTGGTCGCCATGCAGGCGAAGGCATATTCCACCCGCGCATTGGTCGGATAGTCGTTCACCCCTTGCGCGCCCGCGGGCAGGGCCGACAGGATCAACGCCACCGCGGCCGCCCCCCTCATTGCAGCACCATCCGGTTGCGATAGGTCGCGCCCTCGGCGGTCTCGGCGCGCAATTCGCGGATCGGGGCCTCGGGCTCGGCCATCACGAAGGTCAGGGTCAGGCTCTGGAAGCCGTTCATGCGCGGGGCATTCGGGTCCTCGGCGAAGGGCCGGAAGCTGGCCGTGACGCCGTCCTCGGTCCGGGCCAGATCGCCGCCGCGGAACAGCGCCTCCTTCATGCGGTTGCGGATATAGAAGGGGCTGCCCCCGGTCAGCGCCGCCATGTCGCGGGTGGTCTGCTCAAGAAAGAAGGTCAGGACCGGGTCCCCGGACGAGATCGGGAAGGGGCCGATCCTGCGGTCCACCGGCCCGGCCTTCTGGGTCAGCTGCAGCACCGGCTGCTGGTCGGACGGGTCGATCCCCTGCGACAGGGCGATGCGCCCCTCCGGGACGGGGCGAAAGCCCTCGGCCGCGGGCCCCTCGACCGTCAGCGCCCATTCCAGCACCCGGTCGCCCAGATCCCAAGGGCCGCGTTCGGCAAAGACGGCGTCGCCCGCCTCGGCCGCGTCGGCTGCGCGCGGGGCCAGGGCGGTCAGCCCCAGCATCAGGGCCAGGGCGATGGCACGGGTCATGGTCTGTCCTCCCAAACGGTCCGGGGTCATGATGGGCGCGGGGCGCGCGCCTGCGCAAGCCCCGGCGCAGGCGGCATCCACCCTTGGTCTTAGGCCAGCAGCCGGCCCAGGATCTCGGCCAGTTCGGGCGGGCGGACGGGCTTTTCCAACAGATGGACCCCCATCGCCGCGCAGCCCCGCGCGATGGACGGGTCGCGATGCGCGGTGATCATCACCGCGGCCACGGGGCGGTCCGACGCAGCCCGCAACGCCTCGATCGCGGCAAAGCCGGTGTCGCCGTTCTCCAGGTGGTAATCGGCCAGGATCACGTCCGGCGGCTCGTCGCCCATGGTGGCCAGGGCCTCGGCCGTGCCGCCGGCGATGCGCGGCACCATGCCCAGCCTGTCGCCCAGGATCACCTGATAGCCGTGGCGCATCGCCGGGTCGTTCTCGATCACCAGGGCCACCCGGCCGCGCAGCGCGCGCGGCGCGATGTCGGGCAGTGGCGCGCTGTCCGCGATGCCCCCCACCAGCGGCAGCCCCACCCGGAAGGTCGTGCCGCGCATCGCCTCCGATGTCAGGCTGAGCGGATGGCCCAGCTTGGCGCAGGCGCGGCGCACGATGGACAGGCCCAGCCCCATGCCCGGCGTCGCCCCGTCATGGGCCAGGCGCTGAAACTCGTCGAAGATGCGGTTGCGGTCCACGGCCGGGATGCCGATGCCGGTGTCATGCACCGCCAGCCAGCACAGCGCCCCCTTGCGGCGCACGCCCACGACGACCCCGCCCTGCTGGGTGTACTTGATCGCGTTCGACACCAGGTTCTGCGCGATGCGGCGCAAAAAGATCGGATCGCTGTCCACCACCGCCGTCGTCGGCACGAAGCGCAGCCGCAGCCCCTTGGCCTGCGCCAGCGGCGCGTATTCCGCCGCAAGGCGCCGGAACAGGTCGTCCAGCGGCACCGGCTGTCGGTTGAACTCGATCCGCTGGCTGTCCAGCCGCGAGATGTCCAGGACCGCATGCATCAGCTGCTCGACCGATTCGAAGGCACTGCCAAGGCGCTCGGTCAGCTGGGTCTGCGTCGCGTCCAGGGGGGTGTCGGCAAAGGCCGACAGGAACAGCCGCGCCGCCGACAGCGGCTGCAGCAGGTCGTGGCTGGCCGCGCGCAGGAATCGCGTCTTGGACCGGTTCGCCTCCTCGGCCAGGGCGCGGGCAACGGCCAGCTCGCGGTTGCGCTGCGACAGGTCGGTCAGGGCCTGCTCCAGGTCGCGGGTGCGGGCCCTCACCTCCTGCTCCAGCGCGACGGCGGCCTGGAACATCGACCAGGCCGAGCCGCGCGATTCCTCCAGCCGCTCGATCCGGTCGATCAGCACGGCGTTGATGCGCGTCAGCTTCTCGATCTGGCGCGCGGGCGGGTCGTCCTCACGCAGCATCCGGCGGCTCCAGGAAGGCCAGGCCCACGAAGGTCTGGTTCACATGCATGCCGCTGTGCTGCTCGCCATAGGTGTTGAACCCGGCTACGCGGTGGTGGCGATAGAGCTGCGACATGCGCTGCGTCAGCCCCGCCCGCTCCAGCGCCAGGCGGCGCAGGATGCAGTCGAAGGCCAGCACCATCAGCGGCGGGCCGGGCAGGGCGTCCAGCATGTCCGAGAAACCCTGGATCAGGTCCTCGACCCGGCCGAGCGTCAGCACCGTGCCGGTATCGACCGAGGCCATCAGCGACAGCCCGTCATCCTCGGTGATGGCGCTGATCGCGCGCACATGGTGGCGCCCGCCCATACGCAGCAGCAGCGGATGGCGCGCGAATTCGGTGGGCGTCAGCGCCGCGGGATCAAGCCCCGTCAGGCGGGCATATTCCAGCGCTGCCGGCTCGGCGTTCAGCTCCAGGATGCGGCGGCGTTCGGGCTGCGCGGCGGTGACGACGGCGCGCACCGGGGTGGGGCTGAAATGCGCGAAGGTGACCTCGTGGATCGCCAGGTCCGTCTCGATCAGCAGGAAGACCGCCACGTCGGACAGGACCTGCCCCTGCGACAGCAGATGGGTGCGCCGGAAGCGCAGCCCGTCGCCCGCCGATCCGCCCAGCACCGGCACCCCCGGAAGCGCGGCGTCCAGCGTGGCCACGACCACGTCCTCCTGCCCGGTCAGCCCGTCGCTCAGCAGCAGGCCGAACAGCCGCCGGTCGGGAGCGGGGGCGAAGTCATGCGCCATCCGCCGCAGCCGCCGCAGCCAGTCCGAGACCGGCAGCGAGGGCAGGTCCGCCAGCAGCAGGCAGGCCGTGCGGAAATGCCGGCGCGGAAAGCCGATCGCCACGACGCTGTCGCTGGCATAGCCCGACGGCCCGATCTCTCCGGCCGAGGAGCAGCCCGCAAAGATGCAGTCGGGGGGCAGGCCGGGTGCAAGCTGCGCCTGCAGCCCGGCCAGATCGTCGCCCTGCGCGCCGAAGATCAGCACCAGCGACGGATGGGTGCCGCGCAGGCCGTCCAGCAAGGTCGCGGCCCTGTCGGTCGCGCCGTGGTCGGCCTGCACAGCGACCGGCCCGGTTGCGCCCTCCTTCGCAGCCGGGCCGGTGTCCATCACCCGGCCTCGAACAGCCGGATGGAATTGGCCAGAAGCACTGCCTGCGTGCGGCGGCGGGCATTGATCTTGGACATGATGGCAGTGATGTGGGTCTTGACCGTGGCCTCGGCGATGGAGAGCTCGTAGCTGATCTCCTTGTTGGCCTTGCCCTGGCAGATCAGCCGCAGGATCTTCATCTGCTGCGGCGTCAGCGAGGCGAAGCGACGCGCCAGATCGGCCCTGGCCTCGCCATCGTCGCCGTCCTGCGCGGGCTCGTAGCCCTCGGGGGTCACCCGCTCTCCGTCCCACATGCGCCGCAGGCTGTCGACCAGCGCCTCGCGCGACAGCGACTTGCTGATATAGCCCTGCGCCCCCGCGGCCATGGCCGTGGTGATCATCGCCCCCTCCAGATCGGCCGAGATCATGGTGATCGGCACGCCGGGCAGCTGCCGGCGCAGCGTCACGATGCCCTCGGCGCCGCGCGCGTCGGGCAGGTTCAGGTCCAGGATCACGGCGTCGGGCGCGCCCTGCTGCCGGATCTGTTCGACCGCGGTGGCCAGGCTGCGGGCGGTGCGGACGTTCTTGAGACCGAAGCTGATCTTCAGCGTCAGCGCCAGCGCGTCGCACATCAGCGGATGATCGTCCACGATCAGGATCTCGCGGACCTGGTCTGCGGTGGGTCGCGGCGACGGCGCGGACCGCACCCGTGCGGCTGCTGCTGTCATGGCCTTCCTCCCTGAATTGTGGCGGCGCCCCTCCTCCCCGGAAGGCGCCGACGCAGTTCCAGTCTAGGCCGGCTTGCACATAAAGCAAGTCTCGCGCTGCGACGAAAGTCGGATGGGCGATTAGCTTTTGATGCCTTCGCCCCCCACCGCCGGGAAGGTCCGGCTCCATCGCCCGCCCTCGGTATCCTCGACCTCCACATGGATGTCCTTGCCGTTGGGGACATAGCGGAAGCGGAAGACCGGGTCCTCGCTGACCGAGATCCCGGCCGACATGGTGAACAGCAGCTCCGCGCCCTGGCGCACCTCCAGCCGGTCGATGAAATGGGCAGGGATGGTCAGCAGGCTGACCTGATCGCGCTGCAGCCCGGAGAAGTTCGGATGCCGGATCATCAGCGTGCCGATGGCGGCATCCTGCTGCGCCTCGCTGCGCCAGCGCATCTGGCCCATCGTCGCCTCGACCGCGGCCATGTCCTTGCCCGCGGGTGCCGAACAGCCGCCCGCCGCCTTGACGAAGCGCCCCGCCATCACCGGCGCCCCGTCCGCGCCCATGGCGATCGCGCGCACGTCGGAATAGCTGTCCACGCGGACGCGGACCTCGAAGTCCAAGGGCATCAGCGCCGCGCCGAAGCCGTATTCGGCAGCGACGGGGGCGGGATTCTCGTCGATGACCAGGGTCAGCGATTCGATGGCGGGGGCGCCTGAGGGCTGGGTCAGGCGGATCGGCACGATGGCCGCGTCATGGGCGCGGGCAGGGGCCTCGAGGTCCAGCACGCCCGCGTCGACGGGCGGATCGGCATCCATGTCCAGCACCGCGCCGCGCAGATCCTCCCATGTCGGCGAGGGTTGCAGCGCGTTCTCCTGCGCGGTGGCGGGCGTCGCCATCAGCGCCGCCGCCAGGATCAGCCATCGTCCCATTGCCCTATCCTCCCTTGGACATCCTCCGATAGACGAAGTCGGTGGTCGTGGCGGCGGCGTCCCCTTCGGCGCGCGCCACGACCCCGGCATGCAGCGGAGATTTCGAACAGACCGGATCGGTCGCGCGCGCATCCCCGGCCAGCGCCATGGCCTGACACCGGCAGCCGCCGAAATCGACGGATTTGCGGTCGCAGCCGCGACAGGGTTCGGGCATCCAGGCGGTGCCACGAAACGCGTTGAAGCTGTCGGACAGGTGCCAGATGTCGGACAGGGACCGATCCTGCACGGTCTCGAACCGCATCCAGTCGATGGTCTGGGCGGCGTGGCAGGGCAGGACCGTGCCGTCCGGGCCGACGTTCAGCCCGGTCGAGCCCCAGCCCCCCATGCAGGCCTTGGGATAGACCGCGTGATGATCGGCTGGGACATAGTCGATGACCATGCGCCCGCGCAGGCGGATGCGGGCGGCGTTCACCACCTGGCGCGCGGCTTCCGCTTGGTCGCGCGTCGGCATCAGGGCGGCGCGGTTGCGGTCGGCCCATCCGTGGAACTGGACGGTCGCGACTTCGATCCGGCGGGCGCCAAGGCCTTCGGCCAGGTCGATCATGTCGGGCAGGCGCTCCATGTTCTGGCGGTGGACGACGGCGTTGATGGTCAGCGGAAAGCCGATCTCGGTCACCCAATCGGCAAAGGCCATCTTCTTGTCCCAGGACCCGGGATGGCCGCTGATACGATCGGCCATGTCGGGGCGGATGCCCTGCAGGGACAGCTGGACATGGTCCACCCCCGCGCGGTCCAGCTCCTGCAGCCGCTCCAGCGTGATGCCGATGCCCGAGGTGATCAGGTTCACATACAGCCCCGCATCCCGCGCATGCCCCACGATCTGCGCCAGATCGCGCCGCGCGCCGGGTTCCCCCCCCGAGATATGGACCTGCAGCACCCCCAGATCGGCCGCCTGGCGGAACACGCGGCCCCAGTCATCGGCGCTGATCTCGCGCGACGCGCGGATCAGATCGACCGGGTTCGAGCAATAGGGGCAGGCCAGCGGGCAGCGATGCGTGACCTCGGCCAGCATCGCCATGGGCAGGCCGGGGGTGACGGGATTGCCGTCCAGATCGCGCGGCTGGTCCTGCCGGTCCTTCATGACGCGTCCTTCAGAAAGACCATGCGCCGTTCGATCAGCCCCGTCAGAAAGTCGCGCACATCGCCCGCGATCTGCTCGACGGGCGCGTTGTAGCGCGCGGCCAGCCCCGCTACGATCTGCTCCAGGCTGCGGGTGCCGTCCAGTTCGGACAGGATCGCCTCGCCGATCTGGTCCAGCTGCAGGGCGCGTTCGGGGGCCTGCAGCACGCGAATGCCGCGCACGCGGTCTCCCTGCAGGCGCACGCCGCGCGGCAGATAGGGGACGTCCTGCGCCTCGATCAGCGGGGTCATGCGCGCATCCCCTCTCCGGGACGCCAGGCGCCGGGGGGGATGTTGCCTTCGACATAGCCGTGCCACAGCGCGTCCAGCTGTGCCCAGAGGACATCGGTCTTGAAGGTCAGGGCGGCGGCGGCGGCGTCCTGCTTCTCCGCGGTATCCGCATGGTTCAGGACGTAGTCGAGGCCGAACTTCACGTCCTCGGGCGCCTCCGTCAGGCGCCTTTTGAAATAGGACAGGCTGCTGTCATCGGCGAAATCGTAATGCTGCAGCAACCCCTCGATCCTTTGCGCATGGATGCGCGGCGCGAACAGCTCGGTCAGGCTGGCCGCCACGGCGTCCAGCAAAGGCATGTCGCGCACGAAGCGGACATAGGCCTCCACCGCGAACCGCGTCGCCGGCATGATCCCCACCCCCGACGCGACATAGTCGGGGTCCAGCCCCACGGCCTCAGCCAGGGCCAGCCAGCGGCGGATGCCGCCGCCCTCGGTCGCGCCGCCGTCATGATCCTCGATCCGCTTGCGCCAGGCGCGGCGCAGGTCGGGGTTCTCGACCCGGCTCATGAAGGCGGCGTCCTTCATGGGGATGCGCGACTGGTACATCCAGCGGTTGATGACCCAGGCCCGCACCTCGTCCGGGGTGCAGTGACCGCCATGCAGGCGGGCGTGGAACGGGTGGCGGTCGTGATAGCGCGCGGCCCCGATGGCGCGCAGCCGGGCCTCGAAATCCTCGCGGGACTGGGGGGTGGTCTGAACGTCCTTCACAGCGCGATCTCCATGCCGTCGCGGGCGACCTGCCAGCCCCGCGCCTCGGCCTCGGCCGATTGCGGGCTGGACGGATCGCACAGCGGGTTCGAATTGTTCATGTGGACCAGGATGCGCCGGCCCAGGGGCGTGCCGTCCAGCGCGGCAAGGGTCTCGGTCACCGGCATGTGGCCCATGCGGCGGCCGGTCTTGCGGCCCAGGCCCATGCGGATCATCTCGTCATCGTCCCACAGCGTGCCGTCGAAGAACAGCGCATCCGCCCCCGCGATGCGCTGGCGCAGCCAGTCGGGCAGCTCGGCGCAGCCGGGGATGTACAGCGCGCGCCGGTCGCCTGCGCGCAGCTCCACCCCCACCGTGGTCTCTCCGATCAGGCCGGTCTCGACCACCGCGCCCTCCTGATAGAGCGGCACCTTGCCCGGCACGGCGAACAACGTCGCGGTCAGGCCGGGGGCCAGCGGGATGGTCCGGTCCAACGCAACGGTGCGACGCGGGACGTGATCGGGGTTCACCGCCGCGATCATCGGATTCGCGGCCAGCGCATCATGGAT
Source organism: Paracoccus sp. ME4 (assembly GCF_046736325.1). GTDB lineage: Bacteria > Pseudomonadota > Alphaproteobacteria > Rhodobacterales > Rhodobacteraceae > Paracoccus. The sequence goes on along the minus strand of NZ_CP151276.1, from coordinate 3,009,456 downwards.
GGTCTGCGTCGCGAACAGATCGAAGGGCTGGCTTTCGCGCAGGGTCAGGAGCCCTGCCACATGGTCGATGTCGCCATTCGTCACCAGCACCGAGCGCAACGGCACGGCACGCGGCCCGGTCGGATGCAGCGCCGGCGTCGCCTGCAGCTGTGCGCGGATGTCGGGCGAGGCGTTCAGGATCGCCCAAGTCAGCCCATCGGCGCTCACCGCGATCGAACTCTGCGTCATGGACGGGATGCGCCCTGCGCGTGCGGCATCGCAATGGCCGCAGCCGCAGTTCCATTGCGGCAGGCCGCCGCCCGCCGCCGCGCCGAGGATGATGATCCGCATCGGTTCCGCCTCATGACAGGGCCCCGCCCGAGCAACTCGGACGGGGCCGCATTCCTGCCTGTCCGGTCAGGCTCAGAACAGGACGGGCTCGTCCTCGGCCGGGGCGTACATGTTGATCTCCATGCCGCAGGCGATCTCGGTCAGGGTGGGTTTGGTCCAGGCCATGTTGTGCTCCTCCTACATGCCATGTGCCGCTCGGAAGGCGACTGGATTTTAATCTAGTCCAGAGGCAGGATGAATCAACACGACAAAGGTCGTAACCGCGTGACCATTTCGTGATGGCGGTGCCTTTCGGGGCGGCAGGGAGGGTTCGATCGCCGATGTTCCACCTGATTCTGCCGGTCTGCCTGGCCCTGGCCACCGATCAATGCGCGAAGATCCTTCTGCCCCGCGGCGATTCGTCCGACCCCGCGAGCTGTCTGGCGGCGGCGGGTCCCGTCGTGTCGGACTGGATGGCGGGGCGGGAGGACCTGGTGGCGGGGACGCCCGACTGCATCCCGAATGCCGACCTGCCCGCCCTGCCGCTGGAGGCGCTTTCGCCCGGCGTCCTGGTCCATCCCGGCCGGCCCGTCGCGATGGAGGACAGCGCCGACGGGCATATCGCCAACCTCGGCGTGGTCATCGGGCGCGACGCGGTCGCGGTGATCGACGCGGGAACCACGCGGGCGCAGGGGCAGGCGCTCTACGTCGCGATCCGGCGGCGGACCGATCTGCCGATCCGGCATGTCGTGCTGACCCATATGCATCCCGACCATGTGCTGGGCGCGGCGGTGCTGGCCGAGGCCGGGGCGCAGGTCGTGGCCCATCACGCCATGCCTGCCGCGCTGCAGGCGCGGGCCGACGGCTATCTGCGGCTGGTCCGCGACCTCTATCCCGCGCGGGAGTGGATCGGCACCGCCGTCGCCATGCCCGACCGGCTGGTCGAGGATCGCGCCACGCTCGATCTGGGCGACAGGGAGCTGGACCTGCGCGCCTGGCCCGCCGCCCATACCGACAACGACCTGACGGTGACGGACCGGCGCAGCGCGACGCTGTTCGCGGGCGACCTGCTGTTTCGCGACCTGACGCCGGTGGTGGACGGGTCGCTGCGCGGCTGGCTGGAATGGCTGGACAGCGACCCGGCCGCCGGGGCACGCTGGATCGTGCCCGGCCACGGACCGGTCGGCGAATCATGGGCGCAGGTCGCGGCTCCGCAGGCGGCGTTTTTGAAAGCGCTTGCCGACAGCACCCGCGCCGCGATCGACCGCGGCCTGCCGCTGTCCGAAGCCGTCCCCGACATCGTCAAGGCCTTGCAAGGATTGCGTGATCCGTGGAATGACTATGACGTCACGGTCGCGCGCGATGCGACCGCCGCCTACAAGGAACTGGAATGGGAATGAGAAGCGTTTGACTGGTTCGTGAAATCTGGCAGATGTTGGCGATAACAGCCCGGCGATCAGCGACCGGGCAGGCTTCTGGGAGGAAGACGTGAAAAAGACCTTCTACACGACCGCGGCGATCATCGCCCTGGGCGCCGGGATGGCGCAGGCGCAGCTGGTGATCGAGCCGGGCAGCGACGACCGCATCAACTGGGCCAGCCTGGAGGAGTTCAAGGCCGCCCATCCCGACCTGGAGGGCCAGAGCTTCAACATCCTGGGCCCGTGGCTGGGCGGCGACCAGGAGCTGTTCCAGTCGGTCATCGCCTATTTCAACGAGGCGACCGGCGCGCAGGCGAACTATTCCGGCTCCAACAGCTTCGAGCAGCAGATCGTCATCGACAGCGAGGCCGGATCGCCCCCCGACGTGGCGGTTCTGCCGCAGCCGGGCCTGGCCGCCGACCTGGCCGCCAAGGGCTTCCTGAAGCCCCTGGGGCAGGAGACCTCGGACTGGCTGGTCGAGAACTATGCCGCGGGCGCGGACTGGGCGGCACTGGGCACCTATGCCGGGCCGGACGGGGCCGAGGCGCTCTACGCCTTCCCCTACAAGGCCGACGTGAAGTCGCTGGTCTGGTACGTCCCCGAGAACTTCGAGGATGCGGGTTATGAAATCCCCGAGACCTACGAGGATCTCAAGGCGCTGACCGAACAGATCGCCGCCGACGGCGAGACGCCCTGGTGCATCGGCCTGGTCTCGGGCGGCGCGACCGGCTGGCCCGCGACCGACTGGGTCGAGGACCTGATGCTGCGCACCGCCACGCCGGAGGATTACGACGCGTGGACCACGAACGAGATTCCGTTCAACGACCCCAAGGTCGTGGCCGCGATCGACGAGTTCGGCTGGTTCGCCAAGAACCCCGACTTCGTCGCGGGCGGCGTGGGGTCGGTCAGCGCGACCGACTTCCGCGAGAGCCCCGCGGGCCTGTTCGCCAGCCCCCCGGCCTGCTACCTGCACCGCCAGGCCAGCTTCATCACGACCTTCTTCCCCGAGGGAACCGTGGTGGGCGAGGATGCCGACTTCTTCTACATGCCCGCCCCCGCCTCGGGCGAGTTGGGCCAGCCGATCCTGGGCGGCGGCACGCTGTTCTCGGTGCTGACCGACAACCCCGCCGCGATGGCCTTCGTCGAGTTCCTCAAGACCCCGCTCGCGCATGAGATCTGGATGTCGCAGCAGGGCTTTGTCACCCCCCACAAGGGCGTGAACCCCGAGGCCTACAGTGATCCGACCGTGCGCCGCATGGGCGAGATCCTGACCGATGCCACGGTGTTCCGCTTCGACGGGTCGGACCTGATGCCCGGCGCGGTGGGCGCGGGCGCGTTCTGGACCGGGATGATCGACTTCGTCGGCGGCGCCTCGGCGCAGGACGTGGCCGACCGCATCCAGGCGACCTGGGATTCGCTGAACTGAGACGCGGCGCGGCGGCCCGGCGTGGTCGCCGCGCCCCTTCAACCAGGGGGGACGGGAAATGGAACTGCTGTGGTTGGCGGTCAGCACGATCGCGATCGGCGTCTTTGGCTGCGTGGCCTGGTTCTGGGGGTCGAACTGGCTTCTGGACCGCATCTTCCCGCCGCGCGGGCCGCAGGCGGGCGACAACATCCGCCGGGCGAACCAGATCCGCCCCTGGCTGTTCCTGGGACCGGCCATCCTGTTCCTGACCACCTATCTGGTCTATCCGGTCATCGACAGCTTTTGGAGCTCGCTGTTCAACGCCAACGGGTCGCGCTTCGTGGGCGCCGACAACTATCTGTGGCTGCTGAACGACGCCAAGTTCCGCGAATCGATGCTGAACAACATGCTGTGGCTTCTGGTGGTGCCGGCGCTGGCGACGCTGTTCGGGCTGCTGGCCGCGCAGCTGACCGACCGGCTGAAATGGGGCAACATCGGCAAGTCGCTGATCTTCATGCCCATGGCCATCAGCTTCGTCGGCGCGGGCGTCATCTGGAAGTTCATCTATGAATACCGCGCCTCGGGCGAGACGCAGATCGGCCTGCTGAACTGGATCGTGACCCAGCTCGGCGGAGAGCCGCAGATCTGGCTGACCCTGCCGGGCTGGAACAACCTGCTGCTGATGGTGGTGCTGGTCTGGATCCAGACCGGATTTGCCATGGTCATCCTGTCGGCCGCCCTGCGCGGCATCCCCGAGGAGACGATCGAGGCCGCCATCCTGGACGGCGCCAGCCCCCTGCAGGTCTTCTTCAAGATCAAGGTGCCGCAGATCATGGGCACCATCGCGGTGGTCTGGACCACCATCACCATCGTGGTGCTGAAGGTCTTCGACATCGTCTTCGTCATGACCAACGGGCAATGGGGCACGCAGGTGCTGGCCAACCTGATGTATGACTGGATGTTCCGCGGCACGCCCGATTACGGGCGCGGATCGGCCATCGCCATCGTGCTGATGATCCTGGTGACGCCCATCATGGTCTGGAACATCTACAACGCCCGCAAGGAGGTCCGCTGATGGAGGGGATGGCTGGACAGAAGTCGTCGCTGGCCTGGGCGGTCAACATCGCGGCCTTCCTGCTGGTGCTGCTGTGGACGATCCCGACGCTGGGCCTGTTCGTGTCGTCGTTCCGCGACCGCGACCAGATCTCCACCTCGGGGTGGTGGCAGTCCTTCTCGGGGTCGGTGCAGACCGGCTTCGTGCGCTCGGGCACGGGCGACGACCAGGTGCAGGAGGGCGACCTCTATGTCATCGAGGGCAGCGCGCTGGAGGGCACGCAGGAGCTGACGGCCTGGGGCACCAATGCCCGCCGCCCCGCCGAGTTCGAGCCCGGCGCCACCGTGCCGCTGGACGACGGGATCGAGCTGACCGTGACCGAGGACGGCAGCTATCGCATGACCTCGGCCCAGCCCTTCGAGATGCGCCGGGGCGAGCGGATCTTCACCACCACCATGTCTCCGCCCTCCTTCACGACCGAGAACTACAACCGCGTGCTGACCGCGGGCGGGCTGGGGCGCGCCTTCATGAATACCATGACGGTGACCATCCCCGCGACCGTCATCCCGATCCTGATCGCGGCCTTCGCGGCCTATGCGCTGGCCTGGATGGAGTTTCCGGGCCGCGCGCTGCTGACGGCGGCTGTGGTGGGGCTTCTGGTCGTGCCGCTGCAGGTGGCGCTGATCCCGCTTCTGCGGCTGCACAACGATCTGGGCATCGGCAAGGGCTATCTGGGCATCTGGCTGGCCCATACCGGCTTCGGCCTGCCATTGGCGGTCTATCTGTTGCGCAACTACATGGTCGGCCTGCCGCGCGAGGTGATCGAGAGCGCGCGCGTGGACGGCGCGACCGAGTTCCAGATTTTCCGCCGGATCATCCTGCCGCTGTCCTTCCCGGCGCTGGCCAGCTTCGCGATCTTCCAGTTCCTGTGGGTCTGGAACGACCTGCTGGTCGCGACCGTGTTCCTGGGCAACACGCGCGAGCAGCTGGTGATGACCGGCCTGCTGCGCGAACTGATGGGATCGCGCGGAGGTGAATGGGAGATCCTTGCAACTTCCGCCTTCATCTCGATAGCGGTGCCCCTGCTGGTGTTCTTCGCCATGCAGAAATACCTGGTCCGCGGATTGCTGGCCGGCTCCGTGAAAGGTGGATGAACTTGACTGAACAGACGACGGATTGGTGGAAGGGCGGGATCATCTATCAGATCTACCCGCGCAGCTTTCAGGACACGACGGGCGACGGGGTCGGCGATCTGGCCGGCATCGCGCAGCGCCTGCCCTATGTCGCGTCGCTCGGCGTGGATGCGGTCTGGATCTCGCCCTTCTTCACCTCGCCGATGAAGGATTTCGGCTACGATGTCAGCGACTATTGCGGCATCGACCCGATCTTCGGCCGGATGGAGGATTTCGACTGGCTGGTCGAACGCGCCCATGAGCTGGGCCTGAAGGTGATGATCGACCTGGTGATGTCGCACACCTCGGACCAGCACCCGTGGTTCAAGGAGAGCCGCGCCAGCCGCGACAACCCGCGCGCCGACTGGTATGTCTGGTCCGACCCGAAGCCCGACGGGACCGCGCCCAACAACTGGCTGTCGATCTTCGGCGGCAGCGCCTGGCAGTGGGATGCGCGGCGCGAGCAGTATTACCTGCACAACTTCCTGACCTCGCAGCCGGACCTGAACTTCCACAACCCCGCCGTCCAGGACGCCCTGATCGAGATGGCGCGGTTCTGGCTGGACAAGGGCGTGGACGGCTTCCGGCTGGACACGATCAACTTCTATTTCCACGACGCGCAGCTGCGCGACAACCCGGCCCTGCCGCCGGAGCTGCGCAAGGCCGACACCGCCCCCGCCGTGAACCCCTACAACCACCAGAGCCACCGCTACAGCAAGTCCCAGCCCGAGAACCTGGCCTTCCTGGAGAAGTTCAACCAGGCGCTGACGCCCTATGGCGCGTCGGTGGTGGGCGAGATCGGCGACAGCGAACGCGGGCTGGAACTCCTGGAGGAATACACCGGCGTGCCGGGCCGGGTGCAGATGTCCTATGTCTTCGACTTCCTGTCGGGGGACGACCTGCCCGCCGCGCGCGTGGTCGAGGTCTTCGAGAAGCTGCAGGCGATCGCGCCCAATGCCTGGCCTTGCTGGGCCATGTCGAACCATGACGTGGTGCGCCACATCAGCCGCTGGAACCTGAGCGATCAGGCGGCCAAGGCCTATGCGACGGTGCTGGTCTGCCTGCGCGGGTCGGTCTGCCTCTATCAGGGCGAGGAGCTGGGCCTGCCCGAGGCCGAGCTGGCCTTCGAGGACCTGCGCGACCCCTACGGCATCGAGTTCTGGCCCGAGTTCAAGGGCCGCGACGGCTGCCGGACGCCGATGGTCTGGGACATGGGCGTGAACGGCGGCTTCTCGACCAGCCAGCCGTGGCTGCCCGTGCCGCACACGCATCTGCAGCGCACCGTGGTGGGCCAGGAGGCTGACGCCCAGTCCATGCTGCACCATTACCGGTGGGCGATCGGGCTGCGGCGCAAGCACAGCGCGCTGCGCGGCGGCACGATGACCGACATCCGCGCGCAGGGACCGGTGCTGTCCTTCCGCCGCGCCGACGCCCAGCAGACCCTGCAGATCCGCGCGAACCTGTCCGACCAGGACGCGGAGGGGCTGACGCCCTGGCAGGTCCAGATCATCGAAGGATAGGGGGGAACCGCAATGGCCGATCTGAAACTGACCGATGTCGCCAAGTCCTATGGCGACGTGCAGGTGCTGCGCGACATCAACCTGGATATCAGGTCGGGCGAATTCATCGTGTTCGTGGGCCCGTCAGGCTGCGGGAAATCGACGCTGCTGCGGATGATCGCGGGGCTGGAGCAGATCAGCGGCGGCACGCTGAAGATCGGCGGGCGGGTGATGAACGACATCCCGCCCAGCCAGCGCGGCATCGCGATGGTGTTCCAGTCCTATGCCCTTTATCCGCACATGACGGTGCGCGACAACATGGCCTTCGCCCTGAAGATCGCGGGGCAGTCGAAGGACCAGATCCAGGCCGCGACCGACCGGGCGGGCCGGATGCTGCAGCTGACGCCCTATCTGGACCGCCTGCCCAAGGCGCTGTCGGGCGGTCAGCGCCAGCGCGTGGCCATCGGCCGCGCCATCGTGCGCGACCCGCAGGTCTATCTGTTCGACGAACCTCTGTCGAACCTGGACGCCGCCCTGCGGGTGGCGACGCGCATCGAGATCGCGCAGCTGAAGGCCTCGATGCCCGACCGCACGATGATCTACGTCACCCACGACCAGACCGAGGCGATGACCCTGGCCGATCGCATCGTGGTGCTGGCCGGCGGCGGCATCGCCCAGGTCGGCGCGCCGCTGGAGCTGTACGAGCGCCCGATGACCGAGTTCGTGGCCCAGTTCATCGGCAGCCCGGCGATGAACCTGCTGCCCGGTCGGGTCAAGACCGTGGGGGCGATGACCACGGTCGCGCTGGACGGCGGGCTGGAGGCGCAGGTCGCCATCCCGACCCGTGCCGGCGACGAGGGCATGGCCGTCAATCTGGGCGTGCGCCCCGAGGACATGCGCGAGACCGACGGCACCCCGGTCTTCGAGGGGACGGTCGATCTGACCGAGGCCCTGGGCGAGGTGACGCTGCTCTATTTCGGCACCGGGGCCGAGGCCGCGCCGATCACCGCCAAGCTGCCGGGCATCCACCCGGACCTGAAGGGGCGGCGCGTCCGCCTGACCGCCGATCCCCATGCGCTGCACCTGTTCCACAAGGGGCAGTCGCTGCTGTATCGCGACGGGGCCGACCGCCTGCCGCCGTATCAGCCGCGCATCGCCGCGCCCTCGGGCAGCATGGGCGGCACGCCCGCGCATCCCGACAAGGGGCGCGACCGCGCGGTCGACGGGGTCGTGATCCCCGAGGGCCCGGTCCGCTGAGACCTGCGGGCTGCGACCAAAGTCGCAGGTCGCGGCCCGAAAACCGTGCTATAGTCCCCCCATCCTGAGGGGGAGATCATGACCGAACGCAACCACGCGGAGCTTGTGGCCGCGCAGTCGCAGTCCCGCAGCGCGACCTCGGCGCTGGCCGCGTCCTGGCGGCGGTCGATGCTGAAGCACGGGCTGGACCCGGCAGACCGCCGTCGCCCCGACCGCCTGTCCGATGCCGAGCTGGCCGACCGGCTGGAGGCGATGCGGTCCTTCCTGACGGTCGCGGGGCCGCAGCTGGATCAGCTCTACAACCTCGTCGGCCTGTCGGGCTGCAACGTGCTGCTGACCGACGCGCAGGGGATCGTGCTGGACCAGCGCGTGTCGGATGCCGATGCGGCGCAGTTCCGGGACTGGGGCCTTTGGCAGGGCGCCGACTGGTCCGAGGCCGCGCAGGGCACCAACGGCATCGGCACCTGCCTGGTCGAGGGGCGCGCCCTGACCATCCATCGCGACGAGCATTTCCACACCCGCAACACCGCCATGTCCTGCATGGACGCGCCGATCTGGGGGCCGGACGGGCGGCTTCTGGCGGCGCTGGACGTCAGCAGCGCGCGCGCCGACCAGACCGAGCGCTACAACCGGCTGATCTCGGCGCAGGTGGCGCAGACCGCGCGCGCCATCGAGGCGACCTTCTTCCGGCAGAGCTTTCCGGACGCGCGCATCGTCATGGCCTCGGACGATCAGAGCGATCAGGCGGTGCTGCTGGCGGTGGACAAGGACGACCTGGCCATCGGCGCGACCCGCGCCGCCCGCCGCGCCCTGGGGCTGGAGCGCGAGGGTGCGATCCGGCCGCGCCCGGCCGCCGACCTGCTGGGCCGCCAGGACGATCTGACCGGCTTCGACCGCGCCGAACGGGCCGCGGTGATGCGGGCCCTGGCGCGGGCCGAGGGCAACGTCTCGGCTGCCGCACGCGCCCTGGGGGTCGGTCGCGCGACGCTCTATCGGCGCATGGCGCGGTTGGGCTTGAGCGAAAATCACGGGGGACTGTCTCGATCGTGAGACAGCTTCTGCGCTGCGGCGTGGATCGGCGGTTGCTCCGAATCACCTTGCGTCCGACGCTGGCCCCATACCCGGACCGGGAGATCCGGGGGCTGTCATCCTGAGGAGGAGGAACCGATGCCGAACGACCAGACGCACGAATTCAAGGGCGTGGGCGTGATGCCCTTTGCCCGCCGCTACGACAACTTCATTGGCGGCGAATGGGCGGCGCCCAAGTCGGGCAAGTACTTCACCAACACCACGCCCATCACCGGCGCCGAGATCGGAGAGATCGCCCGGTCCAACGCCGACGACATCGAGGCCGCGCTGGACGCCGCCCACAAGGCCAAGGGGGCCTGGGGCCGGACCTCGACCACGGAACGCTCGAACATCCTGCTGAAGATCGCCGACCGGATGGAGCAGAACCTGGAGCTGCTGGCCACGGCCGAGACCTGGGACAACGGCAAGCCCATCCGCGAGACGATGGCCGCCGACCTGCCGCTGGCCATCGACCATTTCCGCTACTTCGCGGGCGTGCTGCGCGCGCAGGAGGGCGGCATCTCCGAGATCGACAACGACACGATCGCGTATCATTTCCACGAGCCCCTGGGCGTGGTGGGTCAGATCATCCCGTGGAACTTTCCGCTGCTGATGGCCTGCTGGAAGCTGGCGCCGGCGCTCGCGGCCGGCAACTGCGTGGTGCTGAAGCCCGCGGAACAGACCCCGGCCACGATCATGGTCTTTGCCGAGCTGATCGCGGACCTGCTGCCGCCGGGCGTGCTGAACATCGTGAACGGCTTCGGCCTGGAGGCGGGCAAGCCGCTGGCCTCGAACCCGCGAATCTCCAAGATCGCCTTCACCGGCGAGACGACCACCGGCCGCCTGATCATGCAGTATGCGTCCGAGAACCTGATCCCGGTGACGCTGGAGCTGGGCGGCAAGTCGCCCAACATCTTCATGGAGGATGTCTGCCGCGAGGATGACGACTTCTTCGACAAGGCGATCGAGGGCTTCGTGATGTTCGCGCTGAACCAGGGCGAGGTCTGCACCTGCCCGTCGCGCGCGCTGATCCACGAGAAGATCTATGACCGGTTCATGGAGAAGGCGCTGAAGCGCGTCGAGGCCATCGTGCAGGGCGACCCGCGCGACAGCGCGACGATGATCGGGGCGCAGGCCAGCAGTGAGCAGAAGGAGAAGATCCTCAGCTACTTCGACATCGGTCGCAAGGAAGGCGCCGAGGTGCTGATCGGCGGCGAGGCCGCGGATCACGGCGGAGAGCTGTCGGGCGGCTTCTACATCAAGCCGACGGTCTTCAAGGGCCACAACAAGATGCGCGTCTTCCAGGAGGAGATCTTCGGGCCGGTCGTGTCCGTGACCACCTTCAAGGACCATGACGAGGCGCTGTCGATCGCCAACGACACGCTCTACGGTCTGGGCGCCGGGCTGTGGTCGCGGGATGCCAACACCTGCTACCGCTTCGGCCGGGCCATCCAGGCGGGCCGGGTCTGGACCAACTGCTATCACGCCTATCCGGCCCATGCGGCCTTCGGCGGCTACAAGCAGTCGGGCATCGGGCGCGAGAACCACCGCATGATGCTGGACCACTATCAGCAGACCAAGAACATGCTGGTCAGCTACAGCCCCAAGAAGCTGGGCTTCTTCTGACAGGGATTGCGGGCGGCCCCACGGGGTCGCCCGCAACCGCAAGGCCCCGGGGCGCGTTCCGCGATCATGGCCAAGGACAGCACCGTCATCGACCCCCAGGACGCCGCGCTCAGCGCGGGCCTGACCTATGTGACCGACGACATGCCGGGCATCACCCGACGGCGCGCGGGCAAGGGGTTCAGCTATCGCGACGCGGAGGGGCGCACCATCGCCGATGCCGCGGAACGCCGGCGCCTGGCCGCGCTGGCGGTGCCGCCCGCCTATGACGACGTGTGGATCTGCCCGGACCCGCGCGGCCATATCCAGGCCACCGGGCGCGACGCCAAGGGGCGCAAGCAGTACCGCTATCACCCCGAGTTCCGCGCCCTGCGGGACAGCGCGAAATACGAGCACATGCTGGAGTTCGCCCGCGCGCTGCCGCGCATCCGCAACCGGGTGGACCGCGACATGCGCAGGCGTGGCCTGCCCCTGGACAAGGTCGCGGCCAGCATCGTCTATCTGCTGGAACACAGCATGATCCGCGTCGGCAACGACCGCTATGCCAAGGAGAACAAGTCGCACGGCCTGACCACGCTGCGCGCGCGGCATGTGGACCTGTCGGGCAGCCAGCTGCGCTTCCGGTTCAAGGGCAAGTCGAACAAGGAATGGGACCTGCGCCTGACCGACCGGCGCATCGCGCGGGTGGTGCGCGCGCTGCAGGACATTCCCGGCCAGCACCTGTTCCAGTATCTGGACGAGGACGGCACGCGGCAGCGGGTGACCTCGGGCGAGGTCAACGACTATCTGCGCCGCGTCTCGGGGCGCGAGGTGACGGCCAAGGATTTCCGCACCTGGACCGGCACGGTCCTGGCCGCGCTGGCCCTGGCCGAATGCGAGAAGGCCGACAGCGAGGCCGCCGCGAAACGCCAGCTGCGCGACGTCATCGAGGAGGTCGCCGCGCGGCTTGGCAACACGCCCACGATCTGCCGGCAGTGCTATGTGCATCCGCAGGTGATCGAGGCGCATCTGTCGGGCAGTCTGACGCTGGACCTGCGGGCGCGCATCGACGACGATCTGAAACGGCAGGGCCTCAGCGCGGAGGAGCGTCAGGTCCTGCGATTCCTGAGGAGGAGGCTGAAGGCATGAGCACCGTGACCGCGACCCCCGAGGCGCTGAAGCTGATCGACGAGATCGTGGCCGATCACGGCCCGGTCCTGTTCCACCAGTCGGGCGGCTGCTGCGACGGATCGTCCCCCATGTGCTATCCGCAGGGCGATTTCCGCGTGGGCGAGCGCGACGTCAGGCTGGGCGAGATCGGCGGCGCGCCCTTCTACATCTCGGCCAGCCAGTACGAGGCGTGGAAGCATACCGACCTCATCATCGACGTGGTTCCGGGCCGGGGCGGGATGTTCAGCCTGGACAACGGCCGCGAGAAGCGTTTCCTGACCCGATCCGAGCTGTGCAGCCTGTGATCGCGCGTTGTGGGGACGGTCGCGATCCGCTAGACACGGCCGCGACCCGCACAGCAAAGGTGGCCCCATGACCCACAGCGTCTTCATCGACGGCGAAGCCGGAACGACCGGACTGCAGATCCGCGACCGTCTGCTGGGCCGCGACGACATCCGCCTGGTGCAGCTGGACCCCGCGCGCCGCAAGGAGCCGGAGGCGCGGGCGGAATGCTTTGCCCAGGCCGACGTGGCCATCCTGTGCCTGCCCGACGCCGCCTCGCGCGAGGCGGTGGCGCTGACGCAGGGCATGGACGTGCGGCTGATCGACGCCTCGACCGCCTATCGGACCGATCCGGACTGGGCCTTCGGCTTTCCCGAACTGGCCCCCGAAATGCGCGAGCTGATCGCCGCCGCCCGCCATGTCAGCAATCCGGGCTGCTATTCCACGGGCGCCATCGCGATGATCGCGCCTCTGGTCGCGGCCGGCCTGATCGACGAGACCGAGGCCCTGTCGATCAACGCCGTCAGCGGCTACACCGGCGGCGGCAAGGCGCTGATCGCGGAATATGACGCGGGCACCGCGCCCGCCCATTTCGTCTATGGGCTGGATCAGCGCCACAAGCACATCCCCGAGATCATGACCCATGGCGGCCTGCTGCTGCAGCCGGTCTTCGCGCCGTCGGTCGGCAGTTTCGCGCAGGGCATGGCGGTGCAGCTGCCGCTGCATCTGGACGACGACCGCAGTGTCGCGGCCCTGCACCAGGCGCTGGCCGACCACTATGCGGATGCGCGCTTCGTGCAGGTCGTGCCGGCCGACCAGATTGGCGCGCGGATCGACCCGACCGCGCTGAACGGGACCAACCTGCTGCGCATCAGCGTGCATGGCAGCGACGATGCGGGCTGCGCCACGGTCGTCGCGGTGCTGGACAACCTGGGCAAGGGCGCGTCCGGCGCGGCGGTGCAGAACCTGAACATCATGCTGGACCTGCCGGAGGATGCGGGGCTGTGACGGCCCCGCGACCCTGCGGCATCTGACGCAATCCCTGTTCTCGAGCCGCCGCCGTTCGGCTAGCATCGCGCCGCAACGGTGTCTTCGGCCCTCGATGACGGGGGCGACGTTGGCGGGATTTCAGGAATGGCATTTCTCTACGCATACGAGGGGTTCGATCAGGACCGCTTCGATCTGAGTGCATTGTATTACAGCCGCCTTGATTCGCAGTTCCGGGAGGACAGCTTCATCGACTATGGGGAGGCGGTCCTCCCGGATACATATGCGATCGCCTACCAGACCAGATTGGGGTTGGTCGCGACGCTCTTTGCCGGGCGCGACTTCCGGTTCGAGGGCGGCCGTGCCGTCGGCGGAACGGTCAACCTGATCGGCGAGGTCAACAGCGATGAGGTGTTGTCCTGGATGATGGGACGGGTCGCCGTGCCGCTGGCCGAGATCCAGCGGGCGTCCGAGACATTGGTGCGTGGTGATGACAGGGCATTGATCGGCCGGGTCCTGTCCGGGAATGACCGGATGACCCTGAGCGACGATGCGGATCGCGCCTCCGGGATGGCGGGCGACGACACGCTGTTCGGCAATGCGGGCGCCGACACTCTGGGCGGAGGCGCGGGGAACGACCGCCTGTTTGGCGGCGCTGGTGCAGACCGGCTGCTGATGGATGCCGGGGCGGACCGGATCGCCGGTGGCGCGGGCATCGATTGGCTGGTCGTGCAGGGGGCCGGGGCGGTGCGCGTCGATCTGGCCAGGACCGCGGCACAGGCCACGGGTCTGGGCCGCGACACCATCCTGCAGGTCGAGAACATCCAAGGCGGCGCGGGCGACGACCGGCTGTTAGGCGATGCGGGGGCCAATATGCTGCGCGGTGGCCGGGGTGACGACCGGCTGTTCGGCCGCGCCGCCGATGACAGCGTGGAGGGCGGCGACGGGGCTGATCATCTGGACGGAGGGCTGGGCGCCGACCGCCTGCTGGGTGGCGCGGGGTCGGACGTTCTGATCGGCGGGCTTGACGCGGATGTGCTGACGGGCGGGTCGGATGCCGACCGGTTCGTGCTCCGCACCACGGGGGACAGCACCGCCGCAACGATGGACCGCATCGTCGATTTCCGTCAGGGCGAGGACCTCATCGACCTGTCCGGGATCGACGCTGACCGGATGCTGGCAGGAGATCAGGACTTCCGGATGGGAGAGGGGACTGATGACGCGCCGCTGACGGTCCGCCAGCTGTCCGGGCTGAATCAGACGCGCATCCTGCTCGATGTGGATGCGGACGGGCGGGCCGATGCGGTCATCCGGCTGATCGGCCTGGTGACACTGACCGAGGCCGACTTCATCCTGTAGCCGGGAGTGGACCGGCGGCGGTCCGTGCCGCCGCCGGTCGCAGGGTCAGTCGGCCAGCGCCGCAGCATGGCGTTCGGACACCACGTCCCAGTCCACCACACCCCACCATGCCTCCAGATACTCGGCCCGGCGGTTGTTGTAGGTCAGGTAATAGGCGTGCTCCCAAACGTCATTGCCCAGGATCGGCGTGCCCTTCGTCTCGGCCACGTCCATCAGCGGGTTGTCCTGGTTCGGGGTCGAGGTGATCTGCAGCTGGTCCTGATCGTCCACGATCAGCCAGACCCAGCCCGACCCGAACTGCCCGGCGCCGGCCTGCTGGAAGGCGGTGCGGAACTCCTCCTCCGATCCGAAGGCCTCGGTGATGGCCTCGCTCAGCTCGGGCGACATCTCTCCGACCTCGGCGGCGGGGGCCATGCTCTCCCAGAAGAAGGTGTGGTTCCAATGACCGCCCGCATTGTTGCGGATGGCGGGGGTGAAGGTCCCGGCCTGGGCCACCAGATCCTCCAGCGAAGTGCCCGCCGGGGCGTCGCCCGCGGCGATCGCCTTGTTCAGGTTGTCCACGTAGGCCTGATGGTGCTTGCCGTGATGCAGCGCCATCGTCTCGGCGCTGATGACGGGGGCCAGCGCATCGGCCGCATAGGGCAGATCGGCCAGCGCGAATTCGCCCTCGGCCGGGGTCTCGGCGGCGGCGGCGTCCGGGGCGGCCGCGTCCTGGGCCAGGACCGCTGCGGGCAGTCCGGCGATCAGCGTGGCGATGGCAATCTTGTGGAACATCCTATCCTCCTGGTCGTCACAGCCACCAAAACGGCAACCGGCGGGTGAAGTTCCGCGACCCGCACGGGGCGCGGCGGGGTTTCGCCGCGACGGCTCTGGCGCAGGCGCCGCAAAGCGCCTACACCCGGCGGCATCCGAGAAGAGGACCCGCGCCCATGTTCACCGTCTCGCTGATCGCATCGCCCGCGGCCGCCAATCTGGACGCCGATCTGCCGGGGGGTCTGGCCGCGCAGTGGGGCGGCGACGATCCGCGCTGGCTGGCGCCGGGCATCGCGGCCGAGTTCGACATCGCCACCGCGCCCGACGATGCCGATCAGGTCTGGTCCGACCTGCAGACCATCGGCATCGACCTGGCGATCCAGCCCCTGGGCGGGCGGCGCAAGCGCATCCTGATTGCGGACATGGATTCGACCATGATCGGCCAGGAATGCATCGACGAACTGGCCGACATGGCGGGTTTCGGCCCCCGCGTCGCGGCCATCACCGCCCGTGCCATGAACGGAGAGCTGGATTTCGACCAGGCCCTGACCGAGCGGGTGGCCCTGCTGCGCGACCTGCCCGAGGCGGTCATCGCTCAGGTCCTGGCCGAGCGCATCACCATGGCGCCGGGCGGCGCGCAGCTGGTCGCGACCATGCGGGCGCATGGGGCCTACACGGCGCTGGTCTCGGGCGGGTTCACGGCCTTCACCCAGGCCGTCGCGGCGCATCTGGGATTTGACGAACACCGCGCCAACACGCTGCTGGCGCAGGACGGGCGGCTGACCGGCCATGTCGCCTTGCCGATCCTGGGGCGCGAGGCCAAGGTCGACGCCCTGACCCAGATCGCCGCGCGGCTTGGCACCACGCCGCAGAACGCCATCGCGGTGGGCGACGGGGCGAACGACCTGGGCATGATCCAGCTGGCCGGGGCGGGGGTCGCGCTGCACGCGAAGCCGACCGTCGCCGCCCAGGCCCAGATCCGCATCAATCACGGCGACCTGACCGCGCTGCTCTATCTTCAGGGCTATGGGCAGGACGATTTCGTGACACCGCCCGCGCCATGATCGATCTGACCGTCGAGCTGGTGATGCTGCTGATGGCGGCGGCCTTCGCCGCGGGCTGCATCGACGCCATCGCGGGGGGAGGCGGGCTGATCACGCTGCCGGTGCTGATGCTGGCGGGGCTGTCGCCCGCGCAGGCGCTGGCCACGAACAAGGTGCAGGGCGTTTTCGGCGCGGGCACCGCGGCACTCAGCTACGCGGCGCGCGGCCTGGTCGATCTGCGCAGCCAATGGAAATCCGCGCTGATCGCCGGAGCCGCGGGGGCAGCGGGCGCGGTGCTGATCAGCGCCATCCCGACCGACGGGCTGCGGCTGATCCTGCCCGTGATCCTGGTCGGCATCGCGCTGTTCTTTGCGTTCAAGCCGGGGCTGGACGATCTGGACCGCACGCGCCGCCTGACGCCCGCGGTCTTTGCCGCGACGGTCGTGCCGCTGATCGGGCTTTACGACGGGCTGGTCGGGCCGGGGGCGGGGGCGTTCTACATGATCGGTTTCGTCACGCTGGCCGGATACGGCGTGCTGAAGGCCACTGCGCATACCAAGCTGCTGAACTTCGCGTCGAACCTGGGCGGTCTGGCGGCCTTCGCGCTGGTGGGCCAGCCGCTGTGGCTTCTGGGCGCGGCGATGGGCGCGGCCCAGATCGCGGGGGCGATGCTGGGCGCGCGGCTGGCCTCGCGCGTGGGCGCGCGGCTGATCAAGCCGCTGCTGGTCGTGACCTCGACGCTGCTGGCGGCACGGCTGATCTGGCAGATGCTCTAGCCCCTCCAGGCGCGCAGGGTCGCACGCACCCCGTCGCGGTGCAGCGCCTGCAGCGCCGCCCCGAAGGCCTCCACCACGGCGGCTGATCGGCCCAGATCGCCGAAGATGGCATGCTGCGCCAGGAAGGCGGCCGGGTCCTCGCGGGCGGCCAAGGCGTGCCGTTTCAGGCTGGCATGGGCGTCGTCATTGGGCGCGATGGGCGCGCCCGCCTCGGTCGTGCCCTCGCAATAGCGGCACCACAGCGCCAGCTCCAGCGCCAGCCCGTCGATGGAGGCGCCCGCCGCCAGACGGTCGCGCAGCGTCGGCAGGATGAACTTCGGCTGGCGGTTCGACCCGTCCAGGCACAGGCGCGGGATGGTGTCGCCGATCTCGGGGTTGGAGAAGCGGCTGACGATCAGCGCCAGATAGTCGTCATAGCTGACGCCCGGAATGGGCTTCAGCGTCGGGATGATCTCGCGCGTCTCCAGCGCGCCGAGCCAGCCCGCGATGTCCGCGTCCGCCATCGCGTCATGGACGAAATGATGCCCCAGCAGGGCCGAGGCATAGGCGATGGCCGCGTGCCCGCCGTTCAGGATTCGCAGCTTCATCAGCTCGTGGCGGCCCACATCGGCGACGAATTCGGCGCCCACGGCCTCCAGCGCGGGGCGGCCCTGGGGGAAGTTGTCCTCCAGCACCCATTGGCGGAACGGCTCGCAGACGACGGGGGCCGCGTCCTCGATGCCGAAGCGGTCACGGACCAGGGCACGCTCGCGGTCGCTGGTCGCGGGGGTGATGCAATCGACCATGCTGTTCGGGAACGCCACGTTGGCCTGCACCCAATCGGCCAAGCTTGGGTCCTGCGCGCGGGCCAGCCCCGTCAGGGTGCGCGCGCAGACATGGCCGTTCTCGGGCAGGTTGTCGCAGGACAGGACCGTGAAGGGCGCATGGCCCGCCGCGCGCCGCGCCCGGAGCGCGGCCAGGATCATGCCGAAGACGGTGCGCGGCGCGTCCGGCGCGCCCGCGTCATGCGCCATGTCGGGATGGCTTGCGTCGAAGCCGTCAGTCTTGGCATCGACGTAATAGCCGCCCTCGGTGATGGTCAGCGAGACGATGCGGATCGCCGGATCGGCCATGGCGGCGATGGTGGCTGCCGGGTCCACGGCCACGAAATCGATCATCGAGCCCAGCACCTGCGCGGAGAGGCCATCGGGGTCCAGCTCGACCAGCGTGGTCAGCCAGTCCTGTTCCGCCAGCCGCTCACGCATGGCGGCGTCGTTCGGGCGCACGCCAGCACCGACCAGCGCCCAGTCATGATCGCGCCCCTGGGCGAACAGCCGGTCCAGATACCAGGCCATATGCGCGCGGTGAAAGTTGCCGACGCCCACATGCAGGATGCCGGGCGTCAGCGCGCTGCGGTCATAGGCGGGGCGCGCCACATCCTGCGGCAGCTGGTCCAGCGCGGAGTCGTTCAATCGGATGGCCATGATCGGACCTTTCGTCAAAGCGCCCCTGTTCCGCGGCGCGGGTCGCGCGCGGGGGGCCGGAGGAGGAGGGGAGGGTGGCGGTCAGCTCATCCAGTTGCCGCCATCGACATTGTAGGTCTGCGCCACGATGTAATCGGCATCGCGGGAGGCCAGGAACACCGCCATGCCGGTCAGGTCGGCGGCGGTGCCCATGCGGCCATAGGGGACGGCGGCGCCGACCTCGGCCTTCTTCTGGCCGGGGGCCTTGCCTTCGTATTTCGCGAAAAACGCGTCGACCCCGTCCCAATGCTCGCCATCCACCACGCCGGGAGCGATGGCGTTCACGTTGATGCCATGGGCGATCAGGTTCAGGCCCGCCGATTGGGTCAGGCTGATGACCGCGGCCTTGCTGGCGCAATAGACCGCGACCAGCGCCTCTCCGCGGCGCCCGGCCTGGGAGGCCATGTTGATGATCCGTCCGCCCCGGCCGCGCGCGATCATCGACCGCGCGACGGCCTGCATCATGAACAGCGTGCCCGACACGTTGACCGCCATGATCCGGTCGTGATCGGCGCGGGTGATCTCGACCAAGGGCGCCGCTGTGAACAGGGCGGCGTTGTTGATCAGGATGTCAATGCCGCCGAACTGCTGTTCGACGGAGGCCACGCAGGCGTCGATGCTGGCCTGATCGGTCACGTCCAGCGCGACGGCGATGGCGCCGTCGCCCAGGGCGGCGGCGGCCTGCTGCGCCGCATCGAGGTTGATGTCGCAGATGGCCACGCGGGCGCCCTCGCGCAGATAGGCGCGGGCGAATTCCAGGCCGATGCCGCGTGCGGCTCCGGTGATCAGGGCGGTCTTGCCTTGCAGTCTCATGCGATCCGCGCCCCCGACGCGTCGAAACGGTGGATCTGTGCGGGATCGGGCGTCAGGAAGACCGTGTCGCCGTGATGCAGGTCGATGTCGCCGCCCGCGCGCACGGTGATCGTCTCGGCCAGGCCCGTCCCCTCGACATAGAAGAACGTGTCGCTGCCCAGATGCTCGGAGACGCCCACGCGGCCTTGCCAGGTGCCCGTCGTTGCCGAGACGGCGATATGCTCGGGGCGGATGCCGATGGTCCGGGCGCCGTGGCGGGCGGCCTCGGGGCCGTCGATCAGGTTCATCCTGGGGCTGCCGATGAAGCCCGCGACGAAGAGGTTGCGGGGCGCGCGATAGAGCTCCATCGGGCTGCCGACCTGTTCGATGTTGCCGGCGCGCAGGACGACGATCTTGTCGGCCATGGTCATCGCCTCGACCTGATCGTGGGTGACATAGATCATCGTGGTCTTCAGGCGGTTGTGCAGCTCGCTGATCTCCAGGCGCATGCCGACGCGCAGCGCCGCGTCTAGGTTCGACAACGGCTCGTCAAAAAGGAACGCGGCCGGTTCGCGCACAATCGCCCGCCCGATGGCCACGCGCTGGCGCTGGCCGCCCGACAGCTGGCCGGGCTTGCGGTCCAGGTAATCGGTTAGGTTCAGCGCCTTGGCGGCGGCCGTGATGCGGCGGTCCTGTTCGTCCTGCGGGACGCCCGCCATGCGCATCGGAAAGGCGATGTTCTTTCGGACCGACATGTGCGGGTAGAGGGCATAGCTCTGGAACACCATCGCCAGGCCGCGCTTGGCGGGGGGCGTGTCGGTGGCGTCCTTGCCGTCGATCAGGATGCGCCCGCCGGACGTGTCCTCCAGCCCCGCGATCAGGCGCAGCAGCGTGGATTTCCCGCAGCCCGAGGGGCCGACGAAGACCACGAATTCGCCGTCCTCGATGTCCAGGTCCAGGGGCGGGATGACCTCGACCTCTCCGAACCGCTTGGTCACTTTCTCAAGGGTGATGCGTCCCATGATGGTCCCCTTATTTCACCGCGCCGAAGGTCAGGCCGCGGACAAGTTGCTTCTGGCTGAACCAGCCCATGATCAGGATCGGCGCAATGGCCATGACGGATGCCGCCGAGAGCTTCGCCCAGAACAGCCCCTGCGGGCTGGAGAAGCTGGCGATGAAGGCCGAGAGCGGCGCCGCGTTGGTGGTGGTCAGCTGGATGGTCCAGAACGCCTCGTTCCAGGCCAGGATGATGTTCAACAGCATGGTCGAGGCGATGCCCGGCACCGCCATGGGCGTCAGCACATAGAGGATCTCGTCCTTCAGCCCGGCACCGTCCATGCGCGCGGCCTCCAGGATCTCTCCGGGGATCTCGCGGAAATAGGTGTAGAGCATCCAGACCACGATCGGCAGGTTGATCAGCATCAGCATGACCGTCAGGCCGATCCGCGTGTCCATCAGCCCGGTGCGCAGGAAGATCAGATAGATCGGCACCAGCACCGCGACCGCGGGCATCATCTTGGTGGACAGCATCCACATCAGGATGTCCTTGGTCCGCTTGGTGGGCGAGAAGGCCATGGCCCAGGCCGCCGGGATCGCCACGATCAGCGCCAGGAGGGTCGAGCCCACTGCCAGGATCACGGAATTGGTGAAGGGCCGCCAGTAGTCGTTCTGCGTCTGGACGGCGCGAAAACTCTCCAGCGTGAAGGAGGGGATCAGGTCGAAGCCTGCGATCGCCTCCTGTTCGGATTTCAGGCTGGTGATGATCGTGTAGAGGATCGGGAAGAAGATCACCAAGGCAACGATCCAGGCGGCCAGGGAATAGAGGGTCTTGGTTCGGGTGCTGACGACGCGGGCCATGGGATGCTCCTCAATCCAGGTTCTTGCCGACGGCGCGCATCAGGAAGACCGCGACGATATTGGCCAGGATGACCGCGATGATGCCGCCCGCCGCCGCCCCTCCGATGTCGAAGTTCAGCCGCGCCGCGCGATAGATCAGGTAGGTCAGGTTGGTGGAGGCATTGCCTGGGCCGCCGTTGGTGGTCACCAGGATCTCGGCATAGATGCCCAGCAGGAAGATGGTCTGGATCAGCACCACCACGGTGATCGCGCGGGCCAGATGCGGCAGGGTCAGGTGGATGAAGCGGCTGATGGGACCTGCGCCGTCCATCTCGGCGGCCTCCATCTGCTCGCCGTCCAGCGATTGCAGTGCGGTCAGCAGGATCAGCGTGGCAAAGGGAAGCCATTGCCAGGCCACGATGATGATGATCGAGGTCAGCGGATATTGTGCGAACCAGTCCACCGGCTGCACGCCGATCCAGCGCGCGATGTCGGCGAAGACGCCATAGGACGGGTGCATGATCATGTTCTTCCAGATCAGCGCGGCCACCGGCGGCATCACGAAGAACGGGGAGATGATCAGGATGCGCACGATCCCCTGGCCCCAGATCGGCTTGTCGATCAGCAGCGCGATGGCGATGCCCAGGGTGACGGTGATGGCCAGGACGCCCAGCACCAGCGCCAGCGTGTTCCAGATCGCGTCGAAGAAGGCCGGGTCGGAATAGAAGTACTGATAGTTGAACCAGCCCGCCCAGCTGACGGCGGTCGGGTTCAGCAGGTTGTAGTTCAGGAACGAGTAGTAGAGCGTCATCCCCAACGGGACGATCATCCAGATCAGCAGCAGGATGATGGCGGGTGCGCGCATCAGGCGCGCGAGACCGGCGGTCTGGCGGGTGGCCATGGCTTGCGTCCTTTGCGGGGGATGGATGCGCCGCCCCCATGCGGGGCGGCGCGGGGGCGCTTACTTCGGATAGCCGGCGCGGGCCATCTCACGCGCGGTGGCGGACTGGGCCGCGGCCAGCGCGTCCTCGGCCGACATCTGACCGGCCAGGGCCGCTGAGAAGGTCTGTCCGACCGCCGTGCCGATGCCCTGGAACTCGGGGATCGCCACGAACTGACCGCCCGTGTAGGGGATGTCCTGCACCGAGGATTTCTGCGTGTCGGCGGCGTTGATCGCCTCCAGCGTCATCGCGGCGAAGGGCGCGGCCTCCTGATAGGCGGGGTTCTCGTAGAGCGAGGTCCGCGTGCCCGGAGGGGCGGCGCGCCAGCCCTCGGCCTCGGCCACCATGTTGGTATAGTCCTTGCTGGTGGCCCAGGCCACGAAGGTCTTGGCCGCCTCCTGCTTCTGGCTGGAGGCCGGGATGGCCAGGTTCCACGCCCACAGCCAGTTGCCGTGATTGTCGACGCCTTCCTTGTTGGGGAACTGCGCAAAGCCCACGCTGTCCGCGACGGTCGAATCCTCGGGGTCGGTCACGAAGCTTGCGGCGACGGTCGCGTCGATCCACATGCCGCACTTGCCCTGCTGGAACAGCGACAGGTTCTCGTTGAAGCCGTTCGACGACGCGCCCGGAGGACCGTATTCGTTCATCAGCGTCAGATAGTCGGTCAGCGTCGCCTGCCATTCGGGGCTGTCGAACTGGGGCGCCCATTCCATGTCGAACCAGCGCGCGCCATAGCTGTTGGCCATGGCGGTCAGGAAGGCCATGTTCTCGCCCCAGCCCGGCTTGCCGCGCAGGCAGATGCCATAGACCTCGTTCTCCTTGTCGGTCATCGCCTGCGCGGCCGCGGTGATGTCGGTCCAGGTCGGATTGGCGGGAATGGTCACGCCGGCGGCCTCGGCCAGGTCGGTGCGATACATCACCATGGCCGATTCCGCATAGAAGGGCGCGGCATAGAGCGTGTCGTCCACCGACAGGGCGGCGCGCACGGCGGGGACAAGATCGTCCACGTCATAGCCCTCGGGAAGGTCGCTCAGCGGCGTCAGCCAGCCTTGGGCGGCCCAGATCGGAACCTCGTAGGTGCCGATGGTCAGCACGTCGTACTGCCCGCCGCTGGTGGCGATGTCGGTGGTGACGCGCTCGCGCAGGATGTTCTCCTCCAGCGTGACCCATTCCAGCTGGATGTTCGGGTTCGCCTCGGTGAAGGGCGCGGTCATCTGCTGCATGCGGATCATGTCGCCGTTGTTCACGGTCGCGATGGTCAGCGTCACGGGGTCCTGTGCGGCGGCAAGACTGCCGACCGCGCACAGCGCAGTGGCGCCCAGAAGGGCGCGGAATGTCGTCGTCATGGTCATCCTCCCTGAGCACTTGGGCATTTGCCCGTGCCATGGGCATATACTCAGGGTGAGGATGGATTCTGTCAACAAAGATTCCCCGCCGCATCGCAGCGACGGGGTCGGATCCGGATCAGGCCCTTGGGCGCGCAGGGAAAATCCGTCAGCCCAGCAGGCGTTCGGCGCTGGCCTCCGAGGTCACAAGGCCGTTCACCAGCCCGCCGATCAGCGCGCCGCGAATCGCCGGCAGCTTGGCCTGACCCGAGGCCACCGCGACGACCGGCCGCCCGCTGCCCACCGGCAGCGGCGCCGAGGCCACTCGCCGGTTGAAGTCGCAGTCGATCACCCGACCCCGGTCGTCATAGACCCAGCTGGTGATCTCTCCGACGGCGCCGGCGCGGTGCAGCTGATCCATCTCGGCATCCGAGAGGAAGCCGTCCACATGCAGCGGCGCGGTCATGTCCATCTGCCCGATGCCCACCAGCGACAGGTCGGCCCGCGCACAGAGGTCGATGGTATTGCGCGCCGCCTGCTGGGCCTGCATCGCGGCCAGTTCCGCCGCATCCCCGGCCAGCACCGGCAGCGGATAGGGGTAATGCGGCGCGCCGATGCGCTCGGCCAGCCGGATCGTCGCGTTGTAGGGCGTGGCCGAGCCGTCCTGCATCATGTTGCCCAGCCTGGAGACCACGACATGCTGCGGGCAGGACATGCGGGGCAGCTGTTCGACCATGGCACGCAGGTTGCGCCCGGTGCCAAGCGACACGATCCGCCGCTCGGGCGATTTCAGCACCCGCTCCAGCAGGGCGGCGGCGGTGATGGCGACCCCGGTCAGCAGTTCGGGGGCCTCGGGGTCGGAGGGGACGACCTCGGCGGTCTGCAGGCCGAAGCGGTCGCGCAGCGCGGCGGCCAGGTCCATGCAGCGTCCGATGGGGTGGTCCAGCCGCACCTTGACCAGCCCCTCGCCGATGGCCATCGCCACCAGACGCTGCGCGGTCTGGCGGCTGACGGCCATCTTGCGCGCGATTTCGTCCTGGGTGTTGCCGGCGACAAAATACAGCCAGCCCGCCCGCGCCGCATCGTCCAGCCGCGTCGTCTCGGGGGTGAAGCGGTTCTGGCTCATGCCGCATCCTCGCCCAGGGCGATGGCGCGGGGAGGATGGGCGTCGATCTGATCCACGAGTGCCGCCTTCTGTCAGTGTCACGCCCCAGAT
Source organism: Paracoccus sp. ME4 (assembly GCF_046736325.1). GTDB lineage: Bacteria > Pseudomonadota > Alphaproteobacteria > Rhodobacterales > Rhodobacteraceae > Paracoccus. The sequence goes on along the minus strand of NZ_CP151276.1, from coordinate 2,984,690 downwards.
AGGGCCAAACCCGCCCGCGTGGAATAGGGGTGACGGCAGCGGCGTTGCGCGGCGATGATCGCGTGTCGGTGAGATGGTGGAGCCGAGGGGAATCGAACCCCTGACCTCGTCATTGCGAACGACGCGCTCTACCAACTGAGCTACGACCCCACGTGCGCCCTGATGTATCGGGCGCGGCCGAATTGTCAAGGGGCCGGGTCGTCGACCCGGCCCCTTTCCGTCACTCCGCAGCTTGCGCGTAGCTTTCCAGCGGCGGGCAGGTGCAGATCAGGTTGCGGTCGCCATGGGCATTGTCCACGCGCCCGACCGGGGGCCAGTACTTGTCCACACGGAAGGCGCCCGGCGGGAAGCAGCCCTGTTCGCGCGAATAGGGGCGGTCCCATTCGCGGACCAGATCCTCGACCGTGTGGGGCGCGTGGCGCAGCGGGCTCTGATCCGCGGCGATGCGGCCCTCGGCCACCTCGGTGATCTCGTCTCGGATCGCCAGCAGCGCGGTGATGAAGCGGTCGATCTCGGCCTTGGTCTCGCTCTCGGTCGGCTCGACCATCAGCGTGCCGCTGACCGGCCAGCTCATCGTGGGGGCGTGGAAACCGTTGTCGATCAGGCGCTTGGCGATGTCGTCCACGGTCACGCCATGTTCGGCAAAGGGCCGCGTGTCGATGATGCATTCATGCGCCACCCGGCCGCGATTGCCCATGAACAGGATCGGATAGGCCCCGGCCAGCCGCGCCGCGATATAGTTCGCGTTCAGGATCGCCACGCGGGTGGCCTGCGTCAGGCCCTCGCCGCCCATCATCAGGCAATAGGCCCAGCTGATCAGCAGGATCGAGGCCGACCCATAGGGCGCCGCCGACACGGCTCCTTCGCCGCCCTGCGGATCACCCGGCAGGAAAGGCGCCAGATGCGCCTTGACCCCGATCGGCCCCATGCCGGGGCCGCCGCCGCCATGCGGGATGGCGAAGGTCTTGTGCAGGTTCAGGTGGCTGACATCGCCGCCGATCTCTCCGGGCTTCACCAGACCGACCAGCGCGTTCATGTTCGCGCCGTCGATATAGACCTGACCGCCATGCTCATGCGTGATGTCGCAGACCTGCCGCACGGTGTCCTCGAAGACGCCATGGGTCGAGGGATAGGTGATCATCACCGCCGCCAGACGGTCGCCCGCCTTGGCCGCCTTGTCGGCAAAATCCTCCAGGTCGATGTCGCCGTTCGGGGCGGATTTCACGACCACCACCTGCATCCCGCACATCTGCGCGCTGGCCGGATTCGTGCCATGCGCGGACACCGGGATCAGGCAGATGTCGCGCTCCTCGCCCCGCGCCTTGTGATAGGCCTGGATGGTCAGCAGCCCGGCATATTCCCCCTGCGCGCCGCTGTTCGGCTGCATGGAGAAGGCGTCGTAGCCGGTGATCACGCACAGCTTCTGGGTCAGGTCCGCGATCGCCTCATGATACCCCGCCGCCTGATCGGCAGGCGCAAAGGGATGCAGCGCGCCGAATTCCGGCCAGGTGATCGGCATCATCTCGGCCGCGGCGTTCAGCTTCATGGTGCAGCTACCAAGCGGAATCATCGCCCGGTCCAGCGCCAGGTCCCGGTCCGACAGGCGGCGCATATAGCGCATCATCTCGGATTCGGCGCGGTTCATGTGAAAGACCGGATGGGTCAGGTAATCACTCTCGCGGAGCAGCGCCTCCGGGATCGCGGGCGCGGTCGCCGCCGGTGCCGCATCGGTGATCCCGAACGCGTCCAGCAGGCGAATGATCACGCCCGCATCGGTCGTCTCGTCCACGCTGATGCCCACGCGGTCGCGGCCGACCTTGCGCAGGTTGATGCCGCGATGACGCGCGGCGGCCATGATGCCCTGCTGGCCCACGCCCACCTTGACGGTGATCGTGTCAAAGAACGCCTCCGGCGCGACCTCGGCCCCCGCAGCACGCAGGGCATCGGCCACCGTCACTGCGTGCAGATGCACCCGCTGCGCGATGGCGCGCAGGCCCACCGGCCCGTGGAACACCGCATAGAACCCCGCCATCACCGCCAGCAGCGCCTGCGCGGTGCAGACGTTGCTGGTGGCCTTCTCGCGGCGAATATGCTGCTCGCGCGTCTGCAGCGACAGGCGCAGCGCCTGGTTGCCGGAACTGTCGATGCTGACTCCGACGATGCGCCCCGGCATCGCCCGCTTCAGCGCGTCACGGCAGGACATGAAGGCCGCATGCGGCCCGCCATAGCCCATCGGCACGCCGAAGCGCTGCGACGATCCGACGGCGATGTCCGCGCCCATCGCGCCCGGCTCCTTCAGCACGCACAGCGCCAGAAGGTCGGTCGCCACGATGGCCAGCGCGCCCGCGGCATGCAGCGCCTCGATCTCGGGGGTCAGGTCGCGGACATGGCCATAGGTGCCGGGATACTGGAACACCGCGGCAAAGACCTGGTCCGCCACCAGATCGTCGACCGAGCCCTTGATGATGCGGATGCCCAAGGGCGCCGCCCGCGTCTCGATCACCGCGATGGTCTGCGGGTGCAGGTCATGGGCCACGAAGAACGCGTCGGCCTTGGACTTCGACTGCCGCCGCGCCATGGCCATCGCCTCGGCCGCCGCGGTCGCCTCGTCCAGCAGCGATGCGTTCGCCACCGGCAGCCCGGTCAGATCCGCGACCATGGTCTGGAAGTTCAGCAGCGCCTCCAGCCGCCCCTGTGCGATCTCGGGCTGATAGGGGGTATAGGCCGTGTACCAGGCCGGGTTCTCCAGGATGTTGCGCTGGATCGCGGGGGGCGTGACGGTCCCGTAATAGCCCTGCCCGATCAGGCTGGTCATCACGCGGTTCTTCTCGGCCACCTCGCGCATCCGCGCCAGCAGCCCGGCTTCGGACAGGGCCGGCCAGTCCAGCGCATCCGACTGGCGGATGGCGGCGGGCACGGTCTGCTCGATCAGCTGGTCCAGGCTGTCGGCGCCCACCGCCTTCAGCATCGCCTCCATCTCGACCGGAGACGGGCCGATATGGCGCCGGTTGGCGAAATCGTCGGGGTTGTATGTGCTTGCGGTCCAGCGGCTCATCACGCCTCCTTGCGGGGCGGGCCAGCCCCTTCTTCTTCACGGAAATATCCTCGGGGGGTCCGGGGGGCGAAGCGCCCCCGGCCTTCGCCGGGCCCCAAGGCCCGGCTGTCGCTCACTCGACCAGCGCCTTGTAGGCCGCCTCGTCCATGAACCCGTCCATCGCACCCGCATCCGCAGGCTTGATGCGGAAGAACCAGGCCGTCATCGGATCGCCGTTCACGTCGCCGGGCGCATCGGCCAGCGCGGCGTTCACCGCCGTGATCACGCCCGCCACCGGCGCCGCGATGTCGGAGGCGGCCTTGACGCTCTCGATCACCACGACCTCGTCGCCTGCCGCGACCTCGCGCCCCTCCTCGGGCAGCTCGATGAAGACGACATCGCCCAGCTGTTCGCTGGCATGTTTCGTGATGCCCACGACGATCTCGTCGCCCTCGGCGCGCAGCCATTCGTGGTCTTCGGTGTATTTCAGCATGATGTCCTCAGCGTTTGTAGGAGGGGGTGACGAAGGGCAGGGCGCAGACCGTCAGCGGCACGCGCTTGCCGCGCAGCTCGGCCTCGATCGTGGCGCCGTCGGGGATGTCGGCGGGAATGCGCGCCATGGCGATCGGTCCGACGACAGAGGGGCCGAAACCGCCCGAACTGACCGTCCCGATCGGCGTCCCGTCCGGCGCGAACAGCACGACCCCCTCGCGGATCGGCGCGCGGCCCTCGGGGCGCAGCCCGCGGCGGGTGACGGCGGGCGATCCCAGCTCGGCCAGCACCACATCGGCGCCCGGGAACCCGCCCGCGCGCGCGCCACCAGAGCGGCGGACCTTGGGGATCGACCAGCCAAGCGCCGCCTGCGCCGGCGTCACGCCCTGATCCATGTCATGACCGTAAAGCGGCATCCCCGCCTCCAGCCGCAGCGAATCGCGCGCGCCCAGACCGATGGGCGCGACCTCGGGCTGATCCAGCAGCGCCCGGGCAAACGCCTCCAGCCGCGCCTCGGGCACCGAGATCTCGAACCCGTCCTCGCCGGTATAACCCGACCGAGAGATCCACAGCGCGACCCCGTCCCAGTCCAGCACAGCGCTGTCCATGAACCGCATGTCGGCCACGCCCGGCACCAGCCGCGCCAGCGCCGCCTCCGCCTGCGGCCCCTGCAGCGCAATCAGCCCGCGATCGGTCACCGGCGTCACCGTCACGCCCGATAGCCTGCGCAGATGCGCGATGTCCTGTTCCGCACAGGCGGCGTTCACGACCAGCAGGTAGTGATCGCCCCGGTTGGCGAACATCAGGTCGTCCACGACCCCGCCCGCATCATTGGTGAACAGCCCGTAACGCTGCCGACCCGGCGCCAGGCCCGCGACGTCGGCGGGGATCAGCGTCTCCAGCGCGGCGGCGGCGGTGGCCATGTCGCCATCGTCCGGCGTCACCAGCACCTGGCCCATATGGCTGACATCGAACAGTCCGGCCTGGGCGCGGGTGTGCAGATGTTCGGCCATCACGCCCATCGGGTACTGGACGGGCATCTCCCAGCCCGCGAAGGGTACCATGCGGGCGCCCTGTTCGACATGAAGGTCGTAAAGACCCGTCCGGCGGCTCGTCTCGGCCATCTGGCCTCCTGCGTCTGCGCCGGGCAACCGGCATCGGTGGGCCGGGGGGTGCCCCCCGAACGTCGATGCCCCCTCTGTCCCTGCCGCAAGCGGCGCCTGAGATCGTTATCCCTTCGGCGGGCCTCTCGGCCACTCTCCAGAGTTCTTGGGGAAGACGGTCCTTTCGCCTGAGAGCTTGCCGGGGCGGCTTCTCCTTCGGCCCCGGCGCAGCGCCGGTGTCTCCCGAATTCCTGCCCTCGGTGCTAGCCGCGCGTCCGCTGCAAGGCAAGACCTTTGTCGCAGCCGGACGCCCAAGCGGCGCTTTTCGCCCATGGGACGGGCAGGCGTTGACAGGGGCGCAGGCCCTGCCCATCGTCGCGCCGAACCCCGGACACACGATCATGCCGCCCAAATTCTTCCAGATCGGTTTCAACAAATGCGGCACGACCTTCATCGCGCGGCTGTTCGACCTGAACCGCATCCCCGCCGCGCATTGGCTGGAGGGGGCGCTGGCCGATGACATCGCCCATGCGAAGCTGTCGGGCAGCCGACCCCTGGCGCGATGGGCCGACGGCATCACGGCCTTCACCGACATGGAGTCGGTGCGCTTCCTGAACATGCCGGTGATCGAGGCGTTCAAGGATTACGCCCTGCTGGACGCGCATTATCCCGGCGCGGTCTTTCTGCTGAACACCCGCCGGGTCGAGGACTGGATCGCCAGCCGCTATCTGCACCGGGGCGGCGCCTATGCGCGCAGCATCGCGGCGGCGATGGACGTGCCTCTGGGCGCCCTGGGCGACATCTGGGCGGCGGACTGGGACGCGCATCTGGCGGGCGTGCGCGCGCATTTCGCGGGACGCGAGCGCTTCATCGACATCGACATCGACGAGGCCGCCCCCGAGGATTACCGCACCGCCCTGTCCCCCTGGTACGACCTGCCGCATCTGCCGCCCCTGCCGGGCGCAGGGGTGCGCCGCGCGCGCCGGACAACCCTGCCGCAGGTCCTGGCGATGATGGACGAACCCCAGCCCGGCGCGGAGGAGGACCCCGACCGCCGCGCGCAGCTGGCCACCCGCCTGGCGCGCCTGGCCGCGCCCGCCCGCCTGCGGCAGAAGGGCAGCATCGACCGCCCGCCGCATGGTCAGGCGCTGTGCCTGGACCTGGAGCGCGATCAGCTGCACGGCGCCGACGGGACGGTGATGCCGCTGATCCGCGGACCGCAGGGTCTGTTCCATCTGGCCGCCGAACGGCCCGGCCTGCTGCGCGCCGCGGCCATGGCCAACGACATCGCGCAGGTGACCGGGCACGGCCGCTACTGGCTGGACCCGCGCCCCGCGACCTGGGCGGGCAGCGGCCCCGACGATCCGGCGGACGGCCCGCTGATCGCGTCGCTGCGCCGTCGCGGGGCGCGCAACGTCTTTCTGTGGCCCGCGCCGTGGCGGCACCGCATCGGTAATGCGGGCTTTCCCGGCAGCCCGGTCGCGGCCGGTCCCGAATGGGACGACCGGGCCGACATCCTGTCCTGGCGCGGCACGCTGTCGGGCCATGCGCCCGACGACCGCCGGCCCGCCGAGGCGCTGATCACCGCGCTGGAGCGCGATCCGCACGGCCCGGCCCGCGCCCTGCTGCCGCGGACCGGACGCTGGCGCGTGCTGTCCGCCCTGGCCGGGCGGGCGGGCATGGATCTGGCACTGATCCCGGATGCGCGGCGCGACGGGGTGCTGGCCCGCGCCGGCCTGACCGCCCCGGTCCCGGTGGCCGCAGCGGGGACGCCTGCGCGCTTTCATCTGGCGCTGTCCGGGTCCGAGGGGGATGCCGACGCCCTGCCGCTGCTGGGCGGTCAGGCGCTGGTCCTGATCGAGGAGGACGGGTGGGAGGGCTTCGTCACCGGCCTGTTCCGCGCCCATCGGCACTATCTGCCGCTGGCGCCGGGCTGCACCGATCTGGACCGGCAGCTGGACTGGGCGCGCGCCCATCCGCAGGAATGCCGCCAGATGGTGCGGCAGGCCCGGCGCCTCTGGGCGCGGCTGGCCGATCCGGCGGGACGGCGGCTGCATCTGGGGCAGGTGCTGGCCGATTACCGCCGCGCCACGGGCCAGGACTAGCCGCGCGGAAAGACGAAGACCCGGTCGCGGCGCAGCATCACCCACATCGGCGTGCCCGGCGGCGGCAGGAACACTCCCGGCACGGTCGCGTTCAGGGCGATGGCGCCCTCGTCGGTCGCGAACTCCACCAGCGATTCGCGACCCAGATAGCGGGCGCGGGTGACGCGGGCCCGCGCCGCGGTGCCGTTCTCCGCCGTGGGGGCGGGGCCCTGACCCGCGCGGTCGAAGTCGATCTTCAGGTGCTGCGGGCGGATGACGATGTCGACCTCCGCCCCGTCGGGCAGGCCGGGGGTCAGGAACTCTCCGAAGGGGGTCGCGGTCAGCGCGCCCCGCACGCGGCCGGTCAGCACGTTGATGTCGCTGAAGAAGGCCGCCGCCTGCCGGTCCACCGGCGCGTTGTAGAGGTTGTAGGGCGCCCCCTGCTGCACGATCCGGCCCGCCCGCATCAGCAGGATCTGGTCGGCCATGCGCATCGCCTCGTGCGGCTCATGGGTGACCAGCAGGACGGCGGTGCCCTCCTCCTTCAGCAGGGCCAGCGTCTCGTCGCGGATGCCGTCGCGCAGGCGTTCGTCCAGACCGCTGAAGGGCTCGTCCATCAGCAGGACGCGCGGCCGGGGCGCCAGCGCGCGGGCCAGGGCCACGCGCTGCTGCTCTCCGCCCGACAGCTCATGCGGCCAGCTGTCGATGTGGCGGCCCATGCGCACGCGATCCAGCAGTTCGCCCACGCGGTCGCGGTTGGCCTTCCAGCCGCCGGGCAGGCCGAAAGCCACGTTCTCGCGCACCGGCAGATGCGGGAACAGGGCAAAGTCCTGGAACATCAGCCCGATGGCGCGGCGCTCGGGCGGGACGCGGACCTGCGTGTCGCAGACCAGCTGGCCATCGACGAAGATCCGCCCCCGGTCCTGCATGTCCACGCCCGCCACGATGCGCAGCGTGGTCGACTTGCCGCAGCCCGAGGGGCCCAGCAGGCAGGCCACCTGGCCCGCCTCGACCCGGAAGCTGACATCGTCCACCACCGCCCGCCCGTCAAAGCGGCGGGTCAGTCCCTGAACGTCCAGGCGGGGGGGCAGGGTCACGGGAAATCCTTGGCGTTTCGGTCGGGCGTGCCTATCAGGCACGCCCCCCTCCTGCAACCGCGCGGCCTTACACGGTCACGTTCAGCGCGCCCCCGTCCAGCAGCAGGTTCTGCCCGACGATGAACTGCGCATGCCGGCTGCACAGGAAGGCGCAGGCGGCGCCGAAATCCTCGGCCGTGCCATAGGTGCCGGTCGGGATGCCCGCCTGACGCTGCGCGCGGGCCTGATCGACGGTGATGCCCTGCGCCTTGGCCACACCCCCGTCCAGGCTGTCGGCCCGGTCGGTGGCGTGGATGCCGGGCAGCAGGTTGTTCACGCAGACGCCCTTGCCCGCCACCTGCCGCGACATGCCCGCCACGAACCCGGTCAGCCCGGTCCGCGCCGTGTTGGACAGCCCCAGCACCGAGATCGGAGCACGGACCGAGCCCGAGGTGATGTTCACCACCCGGCCCCAGCCCCGATCCATCATCCCCGGCACCAGCGCCTGCATCAGCGCGATGGCCGACAGCATGTTGGCGTCCAGCGCCCGGATGAAGTCGTCGCGCGACCAGTCCTGCCAGTTGCCCGGCGGCGGGCCTCCCGCATTGGTCACCAGGATGTCGGCATGGCCCACGGCCTCCAAGACGCGGGCGCGGCCCTCCTCGGTGGTGATGTCGGCGGCGACGGGGGTGACCTCGACGCCATGGCGTTCGGCGATCTCATGGGCGGTGCGGGTGATCTCGGCCTCGGTGCGGGCGTTGATGACCAGGTTCACGCCCGCCTCGGCCAGCGCCTCGGCGCAGCCGCGCCCCAACCCCTTGGAGGCCGCGCAGACCAGCCCCCGCTTGCCCCTGATGCCCAGATCCATCGCGTCCTCCTGATGCTTGCGCGGCGCAGGAGACGCGGGCGGGGCGGCATTGTCAAACGCGATGACGTCGCGGCTCGGGGCGGGGCGCAGCCCCGCGGCGGGGAAGGGGCCTCGATGGCCCCGCCGCCGCCTCCCGCTCAGCCCGCGATGGCCTCGCGGATCGCGCGCATGTTGGCGCCGTAGACCTCCGCACGCTCCACCGAGCCGCCCTTGAAGACCGCCGATCCCGCGACCAGCACATCGGCCCCGGCCTTCGCCACAAGTGGCGCCGTCGACGGGTCCACCCCGCCATCGACCTGGATGTGGATCGGCCGGTCGCCGATCATCTCGCGGATGCGGGCGATCTTGCCAAGCTGGCCGTGGATGAACCGCTGTCCCCCGAAGCCTGGGTTCACCGTCATGACCAGCACCATGTCGCAGAGGTCCAGCAGGTATTCGACCGCCTCGGCCGGGGTGCCGGGGTTCAGCGCGATGCCGGCCTTCTTTCCCGTCGCGCGGATCGCCTGCAGCGTGCGGTGCGGATGGGGTCCGGCCTCGACATGGGCCGTGATCATGTCGGCGCCCGCCTCGGCATAGGCCTCGATATAGGCATCGACCGGGGCGATCATCAGATGCACGTCCATGACGGTCTTCACATGCGGGCGGAACGCCTTCACCGCCGGCGGGCCGAAGGTCAGGTTCGGCACGAAATGCCCGTCCATCACGTCCACATGCACCCAATCCGCGCCCTGATCTTCGATCGCGCGGATCTCGGCCCCGAAATTGGCGAAATCGGCAGAGAGGATCGACGGGGCGATCTTGATCCGGCGGTCGAAATCCATGGCTGTCTCCTTGAGCGTCGGCGCGGGGAAGATGGCTGCGGCCTGCCCGCTGGCGCGCGCCACGTCAAGCCCGCGATGGGCGGCGTCAGGCCGGATCGCGCAGTGCGGTGACCTCCGACGCCAGAGCCGAGCCGCCGCCCTCGAAGACCACGCGCCCGCCATCCGCGTCGAACTGGGCCTCCACGATCCGGGCATAGGCCCCGACGCGCGACTCCTGGATCAGCTCGCCCCCGCGCCGGCTCTCCAGCGTGAAGCTGTAGAGCCCGTCGGCCAGCTTGGCCCCTTCGGCATTGCGGCCCAGCCAGTCCAGCTGACCCACGCCCGGCCCGATCTCCTCGCGCGTCACCTCGCGGCCCTGCGCGTCGCGGGTCACCAGCTGGACGCTGTCGGCCAGGCTGTGGGGCGCCACGTCCAGCGTGATCGGATCGTCGCCGAACCAGACCGGGGCCGTGGTGCGCGCCTCCTTGCCGATCCAGCCCGCGATGCCCGCGCCACCGCTCTGTCCGGCCATCTGCTCCAGGAACCGGTTGCTCAGCGCCGCCTGCTCTACGCCCGCGAAGGTCGCCAGCTGGATGGCGAAATCGGTGCTTTCCATCGGGTTCAGCGGGTCCTGATTCGTCAGCTGCGCGGTCAGCATCGTCAGGAAGGTCTGGAAATCCGCCCCCGCGCTGGCTCCGGCAAAGCTGCCACCCGCAGTGGTCGAGGGGGTCGTGACAGGGGTCGAGGTCGCAGTGATCGCGTCAACCATGGTGGTCTCCTACAGTCTGATGTCGATGCGGCGGTCGCTGAGCGGTGCCTGGGACAGGCGGACCGCCGCGGCCGCGGGCAGGGCGGGGCCGTCCGACAGGCTGTCGCCCGCCTCTCCGTCGGCTCGGCGCCAAGTCTGGTCCGGTCGCGCCATCCGCTCGTCCTGACGGAAGTCCAGCGTGCCCGCGGTGATTCCCGCCTCGGCTAGCTGCTGCGTCAGCAGGTCGGCGTTGCGCCGGATCAGGTCCAGCGTCTCGGGGCGTTCGGCCCAGATGGTGATCTGGCCGCGATCCGCCCCGGTCATGACCAGCCGCAGGCGCCCCAGCTCCTCGGGAGACAGGGCGATCTCGGTGCGGTCGCCCCGCGCCGTCACGACCGCCTCGGCCACCTGCTGCATCACCGGGCGCGGATCGTGCTGGACGGTGGCGCCGGCGGGTCCGGTCGCCGAGGCGCGTGCCGGACCGTGCAGCGACGGATCGTGCCCGCCCTCCAGCCCGTGCACCAGGGCGGCCATGCTGTCCGCAAGCCCGGCGGGCAGATCGGCGCTCCGCGCGACGGCCGGCGAATCGCCGCCGGGTGCCGCGGCCGAGATGGCGGCAGGTGCCGGTCCTTGCGTCACCCGGTCGGACACGGTGGCGGTGGCCTTCGGCGTCACCGCGTCCGGGGGCGGCATTCCGGGATGCAGGGGGGCCTTGCCGGGCTCGATCCGCTTTGCCGACGGCGTCGCGGTGAGGGCGGCAGCCGTGCCGCCCTGCAGCGGCGCGGCCACCGAGGCCGGCATTTCAGGATGCAGGGGGGCGTTGCTGGACTCGATCCGCTTTGCCGACGGCGTGGCGGTGAGGGCGGCCGCCGTGCCCGCCTGCAGCGGCGCCGACGCTTCCGGCTCAGTCGCGGTGGAGGCGATCGCCGGTCGCGTCGGCCGGGGCTCGGGTATGCCGCCCACGGGTCGCGCAGGCTGTGGCGGCGCCTCGGTCGCGGCCGCAGAATGGGGTGCGGATGCGACGGGCATCGCGACGGGAGACACCGGCAGATCGGGCGTGGCGGTCGTGACGGCGGTCATCTCGGGGAGGGGGACATCCGCGTCGCCTGCGGGGGCGTCGATCGCCGGCGGGGTCCCGCCCTCGCCCTCGACCGTCATCTGCGGCAATTGGGGCAGGCCCGCCGCCAGTGCCTCCATCGCGGGATCGCTGCCCGGAACGGCGGCGAAATCCGGACTGAGCCCTGCCTGCCCCGCCAGCCAGCGCGCCAGCGCGTCGCCCGGAGGGGCCGTGTGCGGCGTGGCGGGCGTCCCTGCCGTCCAGTCCGGCATCACCAGCTCCGCCCCCGGCCAGGCGGCGAACCCGGAATCGCCCATCGGCAACGGCATCGTCGCCGGCGTGGCTGGGACGCCGTCCATCCGGGGCGCTGCGGTCGGAATCATCTGGATGTCGGCCATGGAGCGAACCTTTCGCGGTTTTTTCCCTGATACCCGTGATTCCTTACCAATTATTTACCGCTCTGGCGTGAATATCGGCCCCATCCGATCCAATGCGGGGACATGATGCAGATCGAACCGATACAACCCAAGACCCTGACGGGCGGTGCGCCTCTCTCGGCCGCCGACAAGCTGGAACAGGCCTTTCTGGAGGAGATGCTGAAATACTGCGGCCCCTCCGCCTCCGAAGGCGGCTTCTCCGGCGGCGCCGGGGAGGAGCAGTTCTCCAGCTTCCTCACGCGCGAGCATGCGGGCCAGATGGCCCGCCGCCTGGACCTGGGCTTCGCAGGCCTGCTGGAGGGCCGAGCATGAGCCGCGCCCTGACCCGCGAGGTCGCCCAGATCCGCGCAGCACTTCTGGCCGGGAACCCGCAGGCCGCCCTGTCCGCGCTGGACGAGATGACGCGAATTGCCGCCCGCAAGGGCATCGACGCGGCCACGCGCGACGCGCTGGAGCCCGCCATGGCGGAGATCCGCATGCTGGCCCAGGCCTCGCTGAAGGGGGCCCAGCAGGCCGCCGAACAGGTGCGCGCCATCGTGATGGCCGCGCGCAGCCTGCAGACCTACGATTCCCTGGGCCGCCGCACGGTCAGCGAGACCCGCGCGAACGCACCGCAAAGGTTTTGATAAAATGCGCCGGAAGGTTTGTTTGAGACGAGGGTTCCAATTCACTACTTGTCAATAACCGGCCGCTAAACCGGAGACATGCCAGGGAAAAGGCAAGGGCAACCGCCCGACAGGTCAGAAGGCCACAAGATGCAATCCCGGTGCGAAGCACCTGATGGAGGACAATATGACCAGCATTCTGACCAACAACAGCGCCATGGTCGCTCTGCAGACCCTGAAGAGCATCAACTCGCAGCTGGGTAAAACCCAGGCCGACATCGCGACCGGCAAGTCGGTCGCCAACGCCAAGGACAACGCCGCCGTCTGGGCGATCTCGAAGGTCATGGAGACCGACCAGTCGGGCTTCAAGACGATCCAGTCGAACCTGAACGTGGCCGACTCGGTCGTCGGCACCGCCCGCAAGGGTGCCGAGGAAGTCGTCAAGCTTCTGACCGAAATGAAGAACCTGGCCATCGGCGCCGGCAACGACGCTGCCGACTTCGGCAAGATCCAGACGGACATCGACGGCAAGATGGCCCAGATCAACGCGGTCATCGGCGCGTCGCAGATGAACGGCATCAACCTGCTGAAGACCGACGTGAACGGCGCGGGCGCGACCGACTTCACCGTCCTGGGGTCGCTGGACCGCACGAACGGCACCGTCGCGACCGCATCCAGCGACATCGTCGTCGCGGGCGTGGATTTCGAGGCCAACATCAGTGGCGCCGTCCCCACGGCGATCACCGATCAGGCCACGGCCAAGACCGCGATCGGCGAGATCGAGGCCCTGCTGGACATCGCGGTCCAGGGTGCCGCCGATCTGGGCTCCTCGGGCAAGCGGATCTCGGACCAGTCGAACTTTGTGGGCGCGCTGGCCGACTCGCTGAAAGCCGGTGTCGGCTCGCTGGTGGACGCCGACATGGAAGAGGCCTCGGCCCGCCTCCAGGCGCTGCAGACCCAGCAGCAGCTGGGCATCCAGGCGCTGTCGATCGCCAACCAGGCGCCGGGCGCCGTGATGTCGCTCTTCCGCTGATGAAGACCGGCGGGCGCCTTCGGGCGCCCGCCACCCCAGACAGAATTCCAGGCCTTGATCTCACTCCAGAACGGGAAGCACGATCTTGAACGCGGTAACGCCACTCACCGACCATGGCTACAGGACATCCGCCATCCGCTCGCCGCGCGATGCCGAATACGACATCTTCTCGCGGGTCACGCGCATGCTGCGCCAGGCGCCGCGCAAGGCGGACAACACCGACACCATCCAGGCGGTCTACAAGAACTCGGAACTCTGGACGCTGCTGGCGGCCGATCTGGCCGATCCCGGCAATGGCCTGCCCGACGAGGTCAAGGCCGGGCTGATCTCTCTGGCCGGTTTCGCGATCCGCCATGGTCGCGCGGTGACCCAAGGCGACGCCCTGACCGATCCGCTGATCGACATCAACATGACCGTCATGCGCGGCCTGCGGGGCGAGGGCGCGGCATGAGCGGCCTGGTCCTGAAGCTTGCCCCGAACGAGCGGGTGCTGATCAACGGCGCCGTGATCGAGAACGGCGACCGGCGCACCAAGATCGCGATCAAGACGCCGAACGTGAACGTGCTGCGCCTGCGCGACGCGATCCATCCCGACAGCGCGCGCACGCCCGTCTCGCGGGCCATGTACATCGCCCAGATGATCCTGTCGGGCGATGCGGACCCCGAGGACGGCCGCCGCCAGCTGCTGGTCGCGATCGAGCAGCTGAGCCAGGTCTTCGACGACCGGGACAGCCGCATCCTGCTGGCCGATGCCAGCGCCGCGGCGGTCGAGGCCAACGCCTATCAGGCGCTGCGCAAGCTGCGCGACCTGCTGCCCCGTGAGGCGCGGCTGTTCGCCGCCGCAAGGACATGAGGGCGCCATGACCATCTCTGTCGGTGCCACGGGCCTGCTGGGCTGGAAGATCGTCCAGCGGACCGAGGCCCGTCAGATCGAGGCCGTCGCCCGCGACCCGGTGGTCCAGCGCAACACTGCCTATTTCCGCGACACCATCGCGCGCACCACCAAGGCCGAGGAGCTGGTCAAGGACTTCCGTCTGTTCAGCACCACGCTGTCGGCCTTCGGACTGGAGGCCGATCTGCCCAACAAGGCCTTCATCCAGAAGGTTCTGGAATCCGATCCCGCGGATAAGTCGTCGCTGGTCAATCGTCTGGCCGACAAGCGCTATCTGCGCATGAACGAGGCGATGGGATACGGCTCGTCCAAGCCGGCCGAGGGTCTGGCCGACACGATCAGCACCGCCTTCGTGCAGCGAGAGTTCGAGCGCCGGATCGGCGAAAGTGACGACAATCTGCGCCTTGCGCTGAACGCGCGCCGTGAGGTGGCCCAGCTGGCCGAGCGGACCTCGTCGGACCGGACGCTATGGTTCGAGGTCATCGGCAACGCCCCGCTGCGCAAGGTCTTCCAAGGAGCGTTCGGCTTTGGCGACAACTATGGTCGGCTGGATATCGACCGGCAGTTCGAAGAGTATACCAAGGCCTCCGAGCGGCTGCTGGGAACGTCGAAGTTCGACGAGATCGCCAAGCCCGAGAATCTGGAGAAGCTGACCCAGACCTTCATGGTCCGCTCTCAGCTGACGACCGCCCCGGTGGCCAATCGGTACACCGCGGCGCTGACGCTGCTGCAGCGCGGGTGACGCAGCGGCAGGCCGACCCGCGCATCACCCCGGAATTCGACGGTCGGCCCGTCCGCCGCACCTTGCGCCCAAGACGTGGCTGGCTATAACCCCGGACGATTTGCCGAGATCGTTGCACGACCAGCCCGGGGGCCAGAACCATGCCGAAACGTACCGATATCAAGTCGATCCTGATCATCGGGGCAGGGCCCATCGTCATCGGGCAGGCCTGCGAGTTCGACTATTCCGGCGCCCAGGCCTGCAAGGCGCTGCGCGAGGAAGGCTATCGGGTCATCCTGGTCAACTCGAACCCCGCCACGATCATGACCGACCCGGAGATGGCCGACGCCACCTATATCGAGCCGATCACCCCCGAGGTCGTCGAGAAGATCATCGCCAAGGAACGCCCCGACGCCCTGCTGCCCACCATGGGCGGGCAGACCGGCCTGAACACCGCGCTGGCCCTGGCCGACAGCGGCGCGCTGAATCGCTACGGGGTCGAGCTGATCGGCGCGCAGCGCAGCGCCATCGAGATGGCCGAGGACCGCAAGCTGTTCCGCGAGGCGATGGACCGGATCGGCCTGGAAAACCCCAAGGCGACCATCGTCGCCGCCCCCAAGCTGGCCAGCGGCAAGTACGACGTCAATGCCGGCGTGCAGCAGGCGATGGACGCACTGGAGGAGATCGGCCTGCCCGCGATCATCCGCCCCGCCTTCACCCTGGGCGGCACCGGCGGCGGCGTGGCCTACAACCGCGACGATTACGAACGCATCGTGCGCTCGGGGCTGGACGCCTCGCCCGTGGCACAGGTTCTGGTCGACGAATCCCTTCTGGGCTGGAAGGAATACGAGATGGAGGTCGTGCGGGATCGCAACGACAACGCCATCATCGTCTGCGCGATCGAGAACATCGATCCGATGGGCGTGCATACCGGCGACAGCATGACCGTGGCCCCCGCCCTGACCCTGACCGACCGCGAATACCAGATCATGCGCACCGCCAGCATCGCGGTCCTGCGCGAGATCGGCGTCGAGACGGGCGGGTCGAACGTGCAATGGGCGGTGAACCCCGCCGACGGCCGCATGGTCGTGATCGAGATGAACCCCCGCGTGTCGCGCAGTTCGGCGCTGGCCTCCAAGGCGACGGGCTTTCCCATCGCCAAGATCGCAGCGAAGCTGGCCGTGGGCTATACGCTGGACGAGCTGGACAACGACATCACCCGCGTGACGCCCGCCAGCTTCGAGCCCAGCATCGACTATGTCGTCACCAAGATCCCGCGCTTCGCCTTCGAGAAGTTTCCTGGAAGCAAGCCCGAGCTGACCACCGCGATGAAGTCGGTGGGCGAGGTCATGGCCATCGGCCGCAGCTTCCACGAATCGCTGCAGAAGGCGCTGGCCTCGATGGAGAACGGCCTGACCGGCCTGGACGAGATCGCCATCGAGGGCGCCGCCGACCAGGGCAAGCCCGCCGTGATCGCCGCCCTGTCCAAGGCCACCCCCGACCGTATCCGCGTCATCGCCGAGGCCATGCGCTTTGGCCTGTCGGATGACGAGATCCACCGCGTCACCAAGTTCGACCCGTGGTTCCTGGCCCGCATCCGAGAGATCGTGGACGCCGAACATGTCATCCGCGAAAACGGCCTGCCCCAGGATGCCGACGGGCTGCGCCGCATCAAGATGATGGGCTTCACCGACGCGCGCCTGGCGCATCTGACCAAGCGTGACGAAGGCGACATCCGTCGCGCCCGCCGCGCCTTGGACATCCGACCCGTCTTCAAGCGCATCGACACCTGCGCGGCCGAGTTCGAGGCCCAGACCCCCTACATGTATTCGACCTACGAGGCCCCCGCGATGGGCGACGTGGAATGCGAATCGCGCCCCACGGCGGCGAAGAAGGTCGTGATCCTGGGCGGCGGTCCGAACCGCATCGGCCAGGGGATCGAGTTCGACTATTGCTGCTGCCACGCCTGCTTCGCGCTGACCAAGGCGGGCTATGAGACCATCATGGTCAACTGCAACCCCGAGACGGTCAGCACCGACTACGACACCTCGGACCGGCTGTATTTCGAACCGCTGACCTTCGAGCATGTGCTGGAGATCCTGCACACCGAACAGCAGAACGGCACGCTGCACGGCGTCATCGTCCAGTTCGGCGGCCAGACGCCCCTGAAGCTGGCCAATGCGCTGGAGGAGGAGGGCATCCCGATCCTGGGCACCAGCCCCGACGCCATCGACCTGGCCGAGGACCGCGAGCGGTTCCAGAAGCTGCTGAACGATCTGGGCCTGCGCCAGCCGATCAACGGCATCGCCAGCAGCGACGCGCAGGCGATCGAGATCGCCGAGCGCATCGGCTTCCCGCTGGTCATCCGCCCCTCCTATGTGCTGGGCGGCCGCGCGATGGAGATCGTGCGCGACATGGACCATCTGCGCCGCTACATCTCGGAGGCGGTGACGGTGTCGGGCAAGAGCCCGGTCCTGCTGGACAGCTACCTGTCGGGCGCGATCGAGGTCGATGTGGACGCGCTCTGCGACGGTGAGACCGTGCATGTCGCGGGCATCATGGAGCATATCGAGGAGGCGGGCGTCCATTCGGGCGACAGCGCCTGTTCGCTGCCGCCGCATACGCTGGACGCCGCGACCATCGCGGAGCTGAAGGTCCAGACCGAGGCCATGGCCCGCGCGCTGAAGGTCAAGGGCCTGATGAACGTGCAGTTCGCGCTGAAGGACGGGCAGATCTTCGTGCTGGAGGTCAATCCGCGCGCCAGCCGCACCGTGCCCTTCGTCGCCAAGGCCACCGACAGCGCCATCGCCTCGATCGCCGCGCGGCTGATGGCGGGCGAACCGATGTCGAACTTCCCGGCCCGCGCGCCCTATCCGGCGGGGGTCGGCCCCGAGACCGACCTTCCCTTCGCCGATCCGATGACGCTGGCCGATCCGATCACGCCCTGGTTCTCGGTCAAGGAGGCGGTGCTGCCCTTCGCCCGCTTCCCGGGCGTCGACACGCTCTTGGGCCCCGAGATGCGCTCGACCGGAGAGGTCATGGGCTGGGACCGCAACTTCGCGCGCGCCTTTCTCAAGGCGCAGATGGGCGCGGGCACGCATCTGCCGACCGAGGGCCGCGTGTTCCTGTCGGTCAAGGATGCCGACAAGACGCCCGCCCTGGCCCAGGCCGCGCGCGACCTGGTGGCGATGGGCTTCACCCTGATCGCGACCTCCGGCACGGCGGATTTCCTGGATGCCGAGGGCGTGGCCTCGACCCGCGTGAACAAGGTCTACGAGGGGCGCCCGAACATCGTCGACCGCCTGAAGAACGGCGAGATCGCGATGGTCCTGAACACGACCGAAGGCGCCCAGGCCATCGCCGACAGCCGCGAGATCCGCGCCGTCGCCCTCTACGACAAGATCCCCTATTTCACCACGGCCGCGGGGAGTATCGCCGCCGTGGCGGCGATCAAGTCGCGCGAGGAGGGGGAAGTCGGGGTCAGGTCGCTGCAGGCTTGACACTGGGCAACGTTCCCGCTCTTGTTCTTCCCGAAGTTTGACTAGCGTATGATGCATTGTGCGCTTTGATGTTTGGAGGCGGGGTCGTTGGCTAGTTACGCATTTTGGAACAATAAGGGTGGTGTTGGCAAAAGTTTCCTCGGGTTCATTGCTTCAACAGAATATGCTCGCCTAAATCCCGATGCTGACGTCTATGTTATTGATCTTTGCCCACAAGGCAATATCTCAGAAACGTTATTGGGCGGCTTCGATATTGAAGCAAAGGCGTTAAATGATCTGACGTCACAAAACCCGAGAAGAACTGTTGCAGGCTATATTGAGGAGAGGCTCAGTAGTCCTTTCCGGATGGTAGACGACATAGATCGTTTCGTCTGCCAGCCGAAGCAGTACAACGCGAAGATACCTGAAAATCTGCTGCTGATTTGCGGAGACAATTTGCTTGAAATATTGTCGGAGGCAATTCGACAAACGTCTCAACTTGCAGTTCCGTTTGATGCTTGGAAACAGGTCATCTCATGGATAGATGACTTGACAAAAGCGTTGCGCAAAAGGAGCGGCGACAGAGATAGCATGTTTATTATTGATTGCAACCCTAGCTTTGCAATCTACACTCAGCTTGGGTTGGTGGCGTCAGAGGGGATTATCGTCCCATTCACCGCCGACGATAGTTCTCGACGAGCGGTGGAGAATGTTATTGCGTTACTCTACGGAGTAGGCGAGAAGCACGTCTCTACTTACGCAAAAATTAGTTTCTCAAGTAAGGCGGTTGACCAAGGTGTTAATCAACCGAAGTTGCACACGTTCGTTTCAAACCGTGTCACACTCTATGACGGAAAGCCTAGCCGCGCATTCCGTGTCGTGGATCAGCGCGTGAAGGATACAGTCGATAGAATACATAGGAAGCATCGTAGTTTTTACGCGGTGCCGAAAGAGAAGCCGAGCACTGGTTTCGTGCAGATCCCGGATTACCACAGTGCCAGCGTTTTTGCGGCGACCACTGGTACGCCTATTCATCAGGTTACTCCAGGCCCGAAGAATCTTGACGGGGAGCGACTGCAGCTCAACAGCGAACCCTTAGAACGGTACCGGCATGCACTCAGCGAGTTTGTTGGACGGCTTTAGATGTCAAGTCTCGCGCACGCTGCTTTCAGCGACGCACTGCGGCTTGGTCGCACCTTGCAATCTGCTGCTCATGACGTGCGAACGCGTCCCATCTCCCACCAGCGTAAAAGCGATTTCCTTCATGCGTCCCTCGCCGCTTACGTAGCTGCATGGGACAGCTACGTGAACGCGGTCGTGCGTGAATTTTTGAAAGAAACGTCTAATACTTTGGACAGCGATTTTTCCGCGCGGTCTGGGCTGCTGTTAGATTTCGTCGAAGCCGCCTTGAATCGCTTCAACACCCCTAATTCGGATAATACGCGCCGCCTTTTAATTCAGTGCACGGGATATGATCCGATCGGTGATTGGGTTTGGCATGAGAGAGGTCTATCCGGTCTAGATACTCGAAA
Source organism: Paracoccus sp. ME4 (assembly GCF_046736325.1). GTDB lineage: Bacteria > Pseudomonadota > Alphaproteobacteria > Rhodobacterales > Rhodobacteraceae > Paracoccus. The sequence goes on along the minus strand of NZ_CP151276.1, from coordinate 2,964,730 downwards.
TTTTCTTGATCAAATACTGAAAGTGCGCCACAGTTTCGCACATGGCTTTGCGCTTCCGTCTTTCGACTGGACGAAAACTCCAAAGGGTAAGCTGAGACTAAATAAATCTTCTTTGGAAGTGGTGGAAAAATTTTTCATCTTCCTGGTCGACGTTATAGACCAGCGGCTCAGTAGCCACGGCCGAAACACCTACGTAAACCACAATCTTTGGGGTTATTAATCCACCCAAGAACCTATGGGTTTTACCATTATATCCCGGTCCGATTTATCATCTCTTCTAGCAGAGCCTTCCTCTCGCTCTCTCTTTCTGATACCGCGGAGTCCCTCCATCCGCACCCCCGCTCCGAGGTCCGAGGGGGAACGCAGCAGCTCCTCGCCCTTGCCTGTCAGCGCCGCTGCCCCCGAAGCTCAGGCGATGCGCGCCAGCAGGTAGCAGTCCATGATCCAACCATGCGCGGCGCGGGCGGCGGTGCGGGTGGTGTCGATGCGGGGGGCGGCCTCGGTCAGGGGGCCGTGGTCCAGGCGCTCCTGGGGCATGCCCAGATAGGCGCCCCACCAGATGTGGAGGCCCTCGGGCGGCAGCGTCGCGAAGGCGCAGCCGCCGTCCAGCATCACCACCGCGCGGTCGCAGTCCGGGGGCCAGCCGCCTTCGCGCAGCTGGCGGCCGGTGGTGATGCGGACCTCTCCGCCAAGGGCGTTCAGGGGGATGGCATGTGCCGCGCACAGCGCCTGGATCGCCGTGATGCCGGGGATCACCCGCGGCCGCCAGTCCAGCCGTGCCGCGATCCGCAGGCTGCTGTCATAGAGCGACGGATCGCCCCAGACCAGCATCGCGACCCTGCCGCCCCGCGGCAGGTCCACGGCCTGCGCCCAGGCCGCGGCGATGGCGTCGTGCCAGGCCTCGACCCCGTCCAGATAGGGCAGGGACGGGTCGCGGCGGGGCAGGTCGACCTCGACAACCGCGCCGTCGGGGCGGTGGCGGGCCAGCATCGCGTGGCGCAGATGGGCCAGGTCCTCCTTGCCCGCGCCCTTGCGGGGGATCAGGACCAGGTCGGCCTCCTGCAGCGCGCGGACGCCCTGCAGGGTCAGGTGGTCGGGATGGCCGGTGCCCGCCCCGATCAGCACCAGCTCGATCATGCGTAGAGACGCGGCGTCACCAGCCCGCTGCCGCGCAGGCCGCGCGCTGCCTTGGCGCCCGCCAGCACCGCCAGATCGACCAGCGGCTCCAGCGCCAGGACCAGCATGTAGGCCGCGCCGAAGGACAGCACCCCCGACAGGGCCTCGACCCCCTGGCCGTAGAAGGCCCAGAACGCGACCCAAGCCACGATGCCGCCCTGATAGGCCGCCGACAGCGCCAGCGCCTGGCCATAGCGCAGGTCCACATAGGCCGTGCCCGGCGCGATGATCCGCCGCGCCACCGCCTGCAGCGCAAACAGCGGCACCAGAAGCGTCGTCACGTTCATCCCGTATTGCGGCAGATCGAAAGGTGCGAAGACCAGCCCCTGGATCAGCAGGCCAAGCGCCAGCCCGGTCGCCGCGGGCGCGGCCCCCAGGATCAGGAACAGGGTCGAGCCGAGGATCAGGTGCACCTCGGACACGCCCACGGGCCAGGTCGGCAGGACCTGGAAGAACACCAGCGTCGCCGCCGTGGCCATCGCCGCGCGCGCGGCCAGCGATGCGGCGCCCTGGGCGCGCAGATCGCCCGCCGCCTGTTTCAGCGCATGGAGGCCGACCGTCGCGGCGGTCGCATAGCTGAGGATGATCTTGGCGCCGGTCACGACGCCTTCTTCGATATGCATGTCACTCTCCTGTGGCCGTCCACCCGACGGCATGGATCTGCCTGACATGGCCGGTCTCCTGGCTTGCGGGTCAGGGCGCGGCGTCGGCCTTCCCGGATCGCTCCAGTGGCCATGGGTGACGCTCGCTCTCCGCATACAGTCGCGGGGGCGGCCGGGGCTTCGGGTGCCGCGATTGGGTCCACCCTTCCCCGTTCCCGATGAAGCCCGACGCTGAGCGTCTGACGGGCACCATGCAGGGCTTCAGCTAGACGGGAAGCGCCCGCCCGCGTCAAGCCGACGCAGGCGCGATGAGGTGAAAGAAGGTGCCGCTGACCAGGCCGCTGCGGCTGCCGGTTTCGGGGACCTCGGCGCCGGTCGCATCGGTCACGCGGGCCAGGGGCGCATCGGGCTGGGACAGGATCGAGGCATAGTGGAATTCATGCCCCCGCAGCGCCACCCGGCCCAGGCCGGGCAGGGCCGTCAGCGGTTCGGCGCGGCGGTATCCCAGATGCATGCCGCGCTTGGCATAGCTGGTTTCAAGGCCCAGCAGCCCCAGCATCGGGTGGCGCACGCCATCGGCATCCACCAGACCGGCCCCAAGCGCCATGTAGCCGCCGCATTCCCCATGCACCGGCCGCGTGCCCGCAAAGCGGTGCATGGCCGTGCGGAACCCGTCGCAGGCGGCCAGCCGGGGCGCGTGCAGCTCTGGGTATCCGCCCGGCAACCAGCAGCAGTCGGCGCTGTCATCCGGCCCCTCATCCGCCAGTGGCGAGAACGGCAGGATCGTGGCCCCGGCGCGCCGCCACGCCTCCAGCACATGCGGATAGACGAAGCTGAAGGCCGCGTCGCGGGCCAGCGCGATCCGCCCGCCGGGGGGCGTCAGCGGGCGCGGCGCGGGCGCCTCGGGCAGGGCGCGATGGGCGGCGGCGGCGATGATCGCCTCCAGGTCGCAATGCGCCGCGATGAAATCGCCCGCATGGTCCAGGATCGCTTGCAGGCCCGCCGTCTCCTCGGCCTGGATCAGGCCCAGATGGCGCTCGGGCAGGGTGATGTTGCCCTGCCGCGGCAGGCTGCCCAGCACCCGGATGCCCGCCTGCGTCATCCCCTCACGGATCAGCCGGTCATGGCGCGGCGAGGCCACGCGATTCAGCACCACCCCCGCAAAGGGCAGGTCGGGGCGCAGCGTGGCAAAGCCCCGCGCCGTGGCCGCCGCCGACTGTGCCTGCCCGCCGACATCCAGGATCAGCACCACCGGCCAGCCCATCATGTGGGCGATCTCGGCGCTGGAGCCGATGCCGGTCTCTCCCTTCGTCGCGACCCCGTCGAACAGGCCCATCGACCCCTCGGCCAAGACCAGGTCGGCGGGCGGCTGGCCGGTCGCATGGGCGATCAGCCGCCCCGGCTCCATCGCCCAGGCATCCAGGTTGAAGCTGGCCCGCCCCGAGGCCGCCAGGTGAAACCCCGGATCAATGTAATCCGGGCCCGACTTGAAGGGCTGCACCGTGAGCCCGCGCCTGCGCAAAGCGGTCAGCAGGCCCAGCATCAGCATCGTCTTGCCCGTCCCCGATGCGGGTGCCGAGATCATCAAGCCCGGCGTCATTCCGGAAACCTCGGTGCGTCGCCCACGGGGCGATAGCGGCGGTCGTAATCGGCGGCGTAAAGGCGGCTGTCCTCGAACCCCTCGCCCGCCAGCGCGGGCCCGACCAGGATCAGCGCGGTGCGCTCGATGCCTTGCGCGTCCACCGTGGCCAGGGTCGCGCGGATCACCCGCTGGTCCGGCCAGCTGGCCCGCCAGACGACCGCCACCGGGCAGTCCGGCCCGTAATGCGGCGTCAGATCGGCCACGACCTGATCCAGCGCATGGATCGACAGGTGGATCGCCAGCGTCGCCCCGGTCGCGGCAAAGGCCGCCAGCGTCTCGCCCTCGGGCATGGTCGAGGCGCGCCCCGGCGTGCGGGTCAGCACCACGGATTGCGCAAGGCCCGGCAGGGTCAGCTCAGCCTGCAGCGCGGCGGCGGCGGCGGCGAATGACGGCACGCCCGGCGTCACGTCGAAGGGAATGTCCAGCGCCCGCAGACTGCGGATCTGTTCGCCCATCGCGGACCAGACCGACAAGTCGCCCGAATGCAGCCGCGCCACGTCCTGGCCCGCGGCATGGGCGGCGGCGATCTCCTCCATGATCCGGTCAAGCGACAGGGGCGCGGTGTTCACGATCCGCGCCCCGGGCGGGCAGTGGGCCAACAGCGCGGCAGGCACCAGCGACCCGGCATAAAGGCAGACCGGGCAGGCCGCGATCAGGTCGCGGCCGCGCAGGGTGATCAGGTCGGGCGCGCCGGGGCCTGCGCCGATGAAATGGACGGTCATGGAACCTCTGCGATGGCGATGGTGACGGGACCGAAGGTCCGGCGCGGATGGGTCAGGCGGCCGCCCGCGGCGATGGCCGCGGCCTCGGCCACCGATCCGGTGTCGAAGGCGGCCAGGATGCGGACGGATTGCGTGGGCGTGGCGATGCCCGCCACCGCGACCAGATGCAGCGGCAGGCCGCACGCATGGGCCAGCGGGCGCAGTTCGGGTGCACGTTCCGGGGCGGTGGCCAGCGCGTCCGCCCCGCCTGCGGCCTCCAGCGCGGCCAACAGCGCGGGCAGGGGCGTGCCGGGGCGGCAGCCTATTCCGGCGATGCGCATGTGACACTCCATTGCACGATCGGGCGGGCGGGGGTCCAGCCGCGCATCCGGCCCAGGGGGGCGGCCTCGGCGATGTCGATGCGCAGTAGGCGACCGCCGTGATCGGCGTGCCAACGGGTCAGCAGCGATTCCGTCTCCAGTGTCACGGCATTGGCGACCAGCCGCGCGCCGGGGGGCAGGCGGGCCCACAGCGCCTCCAGCAGCGCCTGCGACGCCCCGCCGCCGACAAAGACCGCATCGGGCGTGCCGGGCGGCAGCGCCTCGGGGGCCGACCCTTCAAGCACCGTGATCCGCCCGCCCAGGCCGAAGGCATCGACATTGGCGCGGATGGTGGCAATGCGGTCCGCGCGCGGCTCGACCGTCACGGCGCGGCCCCCGGCCAGCGCCCATTCCACCGCGACCGAGCCCGAACCGCCGCCAATGTCCCACAGCACCTCTCCCACGCGCGGGGCCAGCGCCGCCAGCGTCAGCGCGCGGATGGGCGATTTGGTGATCTGCCCGTCATGGGTGAACAGCGCATCCGCCCTGCCCGGCACTGCGGGCAGACCGAAGCCGCGCGGCAGGTCCGCCCCGTCGATGGCCACCGCCACCAGCGCCGCGCAGGTCAGCACGAACCCATCGGCGCGGGTGGTGCGCACCCGTTCGGACGGCCCGCCAAGACGCTCCAGCACCGTCAGCCGCGCGGCCCCCGCGCCCGCGGCGACCAGCCAATCGGCCAGCGCGGCGGGCGCGTCGCCGTCGCGCAGCGTCGCGATGATCCGGCAGCCGCGCGCCAGATGCGGGCGCAGCCGCGCGAAGGGCGCGGCATGCAGGCCCAGGGTCGCGGTGTCCTCCAACCGCCAGCCAAGGCGTGCGGCGGCCAGCGACAGCACCCCCGGCGCGGGAAGGGCGCGCCATTCGTGGCGCTCCAGCACGGAGGCGATGCCGCCCCCCGCGCCGCACCAGAACGGATCGCCCGAGACCAGCGCCGCCACCCGCCGCCCGCGCAGCGCCAGAAGCGGCGCCAGATCGAAGGGCACCGGCCAGGCCCGGCCCCGTGCGCCCACACCCGCCAGCGCCAGGTGGCGCGGGCCGCCAAAGACGATCTCGGCCGCCGCCAGCGCGCGCAGGCTTGTGCCGGGCAGGCCGTCCGGTCCATCTTCGGTGATCCCGATGATCGTCAGCCAGGGATCAGACATGCGACGCATCCTGCTGCTGGGCGGCACGAGTGAGGCCAGCCGCCTGGCCGCCCTTCTGGCCCGCGCCGGTGTCGCGGCGGTCTTCTCCTATGCCGGACGGACCGAGGCGCCCATCGTCCAGCCCCTGCCCACCCGGATCGGCGGCTTCGGCGGGGCCGAGGGGATGGCGCGATACCTGCGGGACCAGGAAATCGGCGCGGTGGTCGATGCGACCCATCCCTTCGCAGTTCAGATCAGCCGCAACGCGGATGCCGCCTGCCGCGCGGCGGGCGTGCCCATGCTGATGCTGCGCCGCCCCGCCTGGCCGGTCGATCCCGGCTGGAGGCGCGTTCCCGACATCGCGGGCGCGGTCGCGGCCTTGCCCCGCGCGCCTACCGGCGTCTTTCTGGCCATCGGCAAGCAGACCCTGGCGCCCTTTGCCGCCCTGCCGCATCGCTGGCTGCTGCGGTTGGTCGATGCGCCCGATGCGCCCCCCTTGCCCGGCGCGCAGGTTGTGCTGGCGCGCGGCCCCTTCACGGTCGCGGGCGATCGGGCGCTGATGCAGGCGCATGGCATCACCCATCTGGTCGCCAAGAACAGCGGCGGCGCGGGGGCCAGCGCAAAGTTGGACGCGGCGCGTGATCTGGGCGTGCGGGTCGTGTTGATCGACCGACCGGCCGTGCCGGACCGGCCGCAGGTCGCCACGCCGGAACAGGCGCTGGACTGGCTGCATCAGACCGCCCCCCGCGGGGTATAGACCCACCGGCCCACGCGCCGTGTGGCGCGGTTGCCGACCAGCACGACGGTGCGCATGTCAGCCATGTCGGGCGTGGCCTCCTCCAGCGTGACCACGCGCAGCGCCTCGTCCGGCGTGGTGACGGCGCGGGCAAAGATCATCAGGCGTTCGGGTTCGCATTCCTCGCGCAGCACCTCCAGCACGCGGGCGAAGCCTGCGGGCCGGCTGGCCGAGCGCGGGTTGTAGAAGGCCATCGCGAAATCGCCTTGCGCCGCGTGGCGCAGGCGGTGCTCGATCAGCGCCATGGGTTTGAGGTTGTCCGACAGGTTGATCGCGCAGAAATCATGGCCCAAAGGCGCGCCCGCCCGCGCCGCCGCCGCCAGCATCGCGGTGATGCCGGGCAGGATGCGGATGTCGGGATCGCCGCCCGCCCCCTCCAACGCCTCGAACAGCGCGGAGGCCATGGCGAAGACGCCCGGATCGCCCGAGGAGACGATCACCACCCGCCCGCCCTGCGCCGCCAGCGACAGGGCATGGCGGGCGCGGTCCAGCTCCACCCGGTTGTCGGATGCATGCAGGGTCAGGCCGGGCCGCGCCGCCACCCGCGCGACATAGGGGATATAGCCGATCACGTCGGTCGCCTGATCCAGCGCGGCGGCGACTTCGGGCGTCACCATGGCGTCCGACCCCGGTCCCAGCCCCGCGACGGCGATCCAGCTGCTCATTCCGCCACCCGCGCCATGGGGCGCCGCCCGTGACCATGGACCAGCAGGATCGCGAAGTAGGGGCAGTCGTCATCGGCCACCTCGCGCAGCGGCTGGATGCGCTCGCCGGGCATGGTGCCGCGCTCGATCAGCCAGGCATCCGCCAGACGTCCGGAGGCCGCCAGCGCGCGGCGCAGCTTGGGCAGGTTGCGGCCGGTCTTCATCACCACCAGCGCGTCGCTGCCCTGCATGTGGCGGATCAGGTCCGCCTCGGGCAGGGTGCCCATCAGCACGGTCAGCACGTCGTCGCCCCATGTCATCGGCTGGCCCACCGCGTTCCAGCAGCCGACCATGCCGGGGATGCCGGGGATCACCTCGACCTCGACCAGACCGGCCAGGCGCACCTGCAGATGCATGAAGCTGCCATAGAGGAACGGATCGCCCTCGCACAGGACCACCACGTCGTCGGTCTGGGCCAGCTGCGCCAGACGCGCGGCCCAGAGGTCATAGAACCCCGCCAGCGCGTCGTTGTAGTCGGGATGATCGAAGGGGATTTCGGTCGTGACCGGGTATTCCATCGGATATTCGACCGCATCCGGGGCCAGCATCCCCTGGACGATGCGCCGCGCCTGACCCGGGCGGCCGGGCTTCCTGAAATAGGCGACGTGGCGCGCGCCGCGCACCGCCCTGTCGGCCCGGACCGAGATCAGGTCCGGATCGCCCGGCCCCAGACCTGCGCAGATGATGCGTCCCATCATTCCCTCCGGCTGGCCAGCGCGTTGATCGCGGCGACGGTGATGGCCGACCCGCCCAGCCTGCCGTGCACGACGACCGACGGCGCGGGCAGCGCGGCCATCAGCGCGTCCTTCGACTCCGCCGCGCCGACGAAGCCCACGGGACAGCCGATGATCGCGGCGGGGCGGGGGCAGGCGGGGTCCTCCAGCATGTTCAGCAGGTGAAACAGCGCGGTCGGCGCATTGCCGATGGCCACCACCGCCCCCGCCAGATGCGGCCGCCACAGCTCCAGCGCGGCGGCGCTGCGGGTGTTGCCCATGTCGCGCGCCATGTCCGGCACACGCGGGTCGCGCAGGGTGCAGATCACGGCATTGTCGGCGGGCAGGCGGGTGCGGGTCACGCCCTCGCTGACCATATGCGCGTCGCAGAGGATCGGCGCACCGCCAGCCAGCGCCGCGCGGGCGGCGGTCGCCATGCCGGGGGTAAAGGCCACGTCGCGTTCCAGCCCCACCAGGCCCGCTGCATGGATCATGCGGACGACGACGGGTTCCTCGTCCGCGTCGAAACGCGCCAGATCGGCCTCGGCCCGGATGGTGGCGAAGGACTGGCGATAGATCGCGGCGCCGTCCCTTTCGTAGTCATGGGGCATCACAGAACCTTCGGCAGTTGATCGGGGTGCAGGCCGCGCAGGGCGGCAGGGTCATGGGCGCGGCCATGGCGGATCAGGTCGAACCCCTCGGGCGTCGCGGTCAGCGTGAGGTCGGCGGCGCGCGGCCAGCCGCAGCCCTTGGCGCAGCCGCTGACATGCAGCACCGCATCCGGCGGGATCAGCGGCGCCAGCGCCCGCGCCAGGGGGCGCGTCGCGGCCCGTCCCTGCGGGCAGGCGGGCGCGCCGGGACAGGCGCGCAGACGGTTGCGCGGATCGCGGGGGTCCAGGATCAGCCCCTCCAGCGCGGGCAGGTGGCGGACCCCCTCGACCAGCAGCATCCGCCACGGCGTCAGGCGCAGCGGTGCCAGGCGCCCAAGGCGGCGCAGCGTGTCGGGGGTGATCTGGCCGAATTCCAGCGCGACCAGCAGGCCTTGCGGATGCGGACCCGGCTGCGGCGGCGCGGCGGGCCGGGGGGCGGGCAGGGTGGCGCCGGGGGGCTGCACCCGCGCGGTCAATGCGGCCATGCGCCCCCGCCCGTCGGGCGCGCCGCCCTGATCCAGGAACCAGCCGGCCAGCGCCAGCGCGTCCTGTGGCCCGTGATAGGGTGCGGCGCGGTCCATGCCGTCGGCGCGGAGCGTCGGGCCTGCCTCGATGCGGATATCGGCGGGGTCGCGGGTCAGCACCGGCGCGGGACCGGTATCGACCGCAAAACCGAACTTGGCGGGCAGGGCCAGGTCGCTGGCCGCCAGCGCCGCCGCCAGATCGGCGGCCAGCGCATCGGCCACGGCATCCGCAAAGGGCGTGACCAGGATGTTGCGGCGCGTCTCGATGGCGATGTCGGGGTCGATCAGGCCGTGCGGGCGCAGCGCCATGATCAGCGGCGCATGGGTCGCGGGCGTGACGCCGCGCAGCTGCAGGTTGGCGCGGCCGGTCAGTTCGATCACGCCGTTGCCGTGGGTCTGGGCGGCATCGGCGATGGCTTGGGCCTGGGCTGCGTCCAGACGCCCGCCGGGGGGGCGGATGCGCACCACCCACCCGTCGCCGGACTCCATCGGCTGCAGCGCGCCGGGGCACCAGCCGCGGATCATGACAGCCCCGCCGCGATGGAGTTGCGCCGCGTGACCCACAGGCCGGCGTCGTGCAGCCGCTGGAACAGATCGCGCATCGCGGCCAGGGCGGCGGGGTTGGCCTGTTCCATGAAATCCACGACCTCGGGGCGGCCCAAGGTCGCCTGATGATAAAGGTCGAACAGATGCGCGGGCACCGCGCCTGCCAGATGGGCAAAGGCCGCCATGTGGTCCAGCGTCGCCGCGATCTCGGCCGCGCCCCGGTATCCATGTGCGGTCATCGCATCGGCCCAGGCCGGATCGGCGGCACGCGAGCGGGTGGTGCGGGCAATCTCCTCGGTCAGGGTCCGGGCGCGGGGGCGGTCGGGTTGCGTGGCGTCCAGATGGTACAGGCTGGCCCGGCCGCCGATCCGCGCCATGGCGGCAGCAAAGCCCCCTTCATGCGCGGCATAGTCGGCGGCCAGCAGCAGGTCGGTTTCCGGCAGGTCCTGAGCATGAACGAAACTGTCGGTCGCAGCCAGCCGCGCCTCCAGCGCGTCGCGGGCCTCATGGCTGGCGCCATCCGCCCCGATGGCCCAGCTGGAGGCCGCGATCCAGGCCTCGCCCGCGGCCTGACGCGCGGCATCGGTGAAGTCCATGGGCGCGGTGCCCATGCCCAGCCCGTATTGCCCGGGCTGCGGGCCGAAGACCCGTGCGCCCCCGGCATAGGGGTTCTGATCCGCCGCCTCGTCCCGCGCCGCCAATGTCGCGGCCCCGGTCTGAAACAACTGTGCCAGCACCGGGAACACGTCACGGAACAGGCCCGACACGCGCAGCGTCACGTCGATGCGCGGGCGGCCCAGCAGGGCCAGCGGCACGACCTCGACGCCCGAGACGCGGCCGGACCCGGCATCCCAGACCGGCTTCAGCCCGGCCAGATGCAGGGCCATGGCGAATTCCTCTCCGGCGGTGCGCATGGTCGCGCTGCCCCAGAGGTCCACGACCAGCCCGCGCGGCCAGTCGCCATGGTCCTGCAGGTGACGGCGCAGCAGCTCCTCGGCCAGCTTCACCCCCTGCGCATGGGCCGACGGCGTGGGCACGGCACGTGGGTCCACGCTGTAGAGGTTGCGCCCCGTGGGCATCACGTCCGACCGCCCCCGGTTGGGCGAACCCGACGGCCCCGGCGCAACGAAGCGCCCGGCCAGCGCCGCCATCAGCCCGTCGCGTTCGGCCTGGCCGCAGGCGCCGCTGCCCCAGACATGCAGCCCCTCTCCGTACTGGCTTTCCTTGATGTCGCAGACGAAGCGGTCGATGCGGGTGATCGCCTCGGCGGCGCTGGCCTCAAAGGGGATGCCCAGATCGGCCTCGACCCCAAGGGCGCGCGCCTCCTCCCGGATCGCGGCGATCAGGCGGTCGCGGCGCGCCGGGTCCAGCCCGTCGGCGGTGGAATATTCGTCCAAGCTGCGCTCCAGCCCGGTCATGCCGGGAGGCAGGGCGGCCTCCCGCATGGGCGGCGGCATGTGGCCCAGGGTCACCGCCCCGATGCGGCGTTTCGCCTGCGCGGCCTCGCCCGGATCGTTGACGATGAAGGGATAGATCACCGGCATCGCCCCCAGCAGCGCCTGCGGCCAGCAGTCGCCCGACAGCGCCACCGCCTTGCCCGGCAGCCATTCCAGCGTGCCATGCGCGCCCATGTGGATCAGTCTGTCGGGTGCCTGCTGCGCCAGCCACAGATAGAAGGCGACATAGGCATGGCGCGGCACGCGGGTCAGGTCGTGATAGCTGTCCTCGCGCCCGGCGCGGTGGCTGCGCTCGGGCTGCAATGCCAGGATCACCGGGCCGTGCAGGCTGGCGCGCAGGTGGAAGGCGCCGCCCTGGCAATCAGGATCGGACTCGGGTGGCCCCCAGGCTGCGTGCAGGTCCTCCTGCAGCGCCTGCGGCAGGCGGGCCAGCGCCGCACGGTAGTCGTCCAGCGGCCAGGCGACGGTGCCCTCCGGCAGCGCGGGCAGGTCCGTGCCCAGCATCGCCCCCACCGCCTGCGCGGATGCCGGCGCGTCCAGCCCGACGGCATGGGCCTGTTGCCAATCGCGGCCCGGATAGGTGGAGAGAACAATCGCCACCCGGCCCGCCCCTTGCGCCAGCGCGTGCCAGGCGGCGATGCGGTCGACGGCCCGGGCCAGCATCGGGGCATCGGGCCGGTGCACGAAGCGCGAATACTGCAGGTCCGGGTCGCGCGGGCTGACCGCCTTGAAGCTGATGAGGCCCGCGAAGATGCGTCCGTCGACCTCGGGCAGGACGACATTCATCGCCAGGTCCGACGGCGACAGCCCGCGTTCGGCCGCCAGCCAGTCGCGGCGGCGGTTGGTGGACAGGGCCACCTGGAACACCGGGCAGGACCAGTCGTCGAACGGACCCGCGTTCCCCCCGGAAAACCCGGTCGCGTTCACGACCAGCGCAGGCCCGCCCGGCAGGGCATCGGCCAGCCAGTCGCCCAGGCCCGGCGCCTTGAGCGACGGAGCAAAGACGCCCATCGCCGCGATGCCCCGCGTCCGCAACGCCCGGATCAGCGCGTCGATGGGCGCCACATCCGCCGCCGCCAGCCAGCTGCGATAGAAGATGACCAGCGCCGCGACCGGGCCCGGGTCGGCGACCACCCCCCGGTCGGGGTCGTAGAACCCCATCGCGGGCAGGGTCTTGACCCCCGGCACGGGCGCGGCCTGCAGGCCCGATGCGACGGCCATCTGCGCCAGCGCCGCCTGCGCCGCGACCGCGCCGCCCTGATCGCAATGCCGCCGCAGCACGCGCAGGACCGAGGGGGGAACGGTCGAGATCTCCTCCAGCCGCGGATCGTCGCGGCCGTCCGCGGGCAGCACGGCCAGCGCGATGCCGCGCCTGCGCGCCAGGTCCTGGACCGATGCCAGGCCATAGGGCCAGTAAGCCTCGCCGCCGATCAACCGGATCAGGATGCCGCGCGCGCCCGACAGGGTGTTCTCGACATAGGTGTCGACCGAGACCGGGTGCCGCAGCGCCACCAGGTTGCACAGCCGCGTGGGCGGCAGCCCCCCCGCCGCGCGCCGCCAGCCTTCCGCAAAGGCCCCCAGGTCGCTGTCCGAAAAGGACAGGACCACCAGATCGCCGGGGGTCTGCCCGGGATCGTAGGGGGTGTCGGTCTGCTCCAGCCCGACCTGTTCGCGGAAGATGACATGCATCAGGCGGGGACACCCTCCAGCACGGCGCGGATCGCGTCGGGGTTCACGTCATCATGCTCCGCGATCACCACCAGGCGCGAGCGGCGCGGGGTCTGGCCCCAGGGGCGGTCGTACTGGTGACGCACCCGGGCGCCCACGGCCTGCACCAGAAGGCGCATGGGCTTGCCCGCGACGGCCACATGACCCTTGACGCGCAGCACGTTCTGCTCGGCGGCCAGACGGGCGATGCGGGCGGCCAGATCGGCCGGGTCGGTGATCTCGGGCAGCTCGATCACGACGGTGTCGAAATCCTCGTGCTCGTGGTCGTCGGCGCCGTCGTGATGGCTGGGGCGGGCGTCCAGGTCGTCCTCGGCGGCCTTGCCCAGGCCCAGGATCAGGCGCGGATCGACCGCGCCCTCGGTCACGGTCAGGATGGGCAGGGGGCGGGGCAGCTCGGCCTCGATCGCCGACCGTGCCGCTGCGACGCCCTCCGACCCGGCCAGATCGGCCTTGGTCAGCAGGATGACATCGGCGCAGGCGATCTGATCCTCGAAAACCTCGGACAGGGGCGTCTCATGGTCCAGGCTGGGGTCGGCGGCGCGCTGCGCGTCCACCGCCGCCACGTCGGGGGCAAAGCGGCCAGCCGCCACGGCCTCGGCATCGGCCAGGGCGATCACCCCGTCCACGGTGATGCGCGAGCGGATGGCGGGCCAGTCGAAGGCCTTGAGCAGCGGTTTCGGCAGCGCCAGCCCCGAGGTCTCGATCAGGATGTGGTCCGGGCGGGCGGGCAGCACCATCAGCGCCTCCAGCGTGGGGATGAAGTCGTCGGCCACGGTGCAGCAGATGCAGCCGTTCGACAGCTCGACGATGTTCTCGGCCGGGCAGGCGGCATCGGCGCAACCCTTGAGGATGTCGCCATCCACGCCCATCGTGCCGAATTCGTTCACGATCACCGCCAGGCGCAGCCCCTGGGGATTGGCCATCAGATGGCGCACGAGGGTCGTCTTGCCCGAGCCCAGAAAGCCGGTGATCACGGTGACGGGGGTCTTCACAAGGTCGGTCATGGTCACTCCTGCGACAGGGTATGCGGGGGGATGCGGGCAAGGCTCTGCTTGCGGAAGATGGCGGGGCGTTCGCGCCAGGGCACGATGCCGTCGCCGCTGGCGGCATAGGCGCGGGCGCCCTGGATGATCTCGGCGGCGTCGGCGGGGGTCAGGCGGCCATAGACATAGGACCAGCAGCCCGGCGCCGACAGCGCCACGGCGCAGCCCTGCGAACAGGCCGACAGGCATTCGACGGGGCGCACCTGCACGCCCTCCGGCGCGGCGTCGGACAGGATGCCATGCAGGATCGCGCCGGGGCGCGGGGCATCGGGACCTGCGGCGGGGTCGATCCCGCGGCAGGTGGTGCAGACATGCAGAACGGCGCGCATCGCGGCCCCTTCATCCGTTATGGCGGCGAGGGGCATCCGAAAGGAGACGGCACGGGGCATCCGGCCATCACCTGCCGGTCGCGAAACACCCCGTCCGCCCGTCATCATCGGTGCTGGCAGGTCTCCCGGCTTGCGGATTCAGGGTCTCCCCAACGGTCGTCCCACCTTCCCAGCCCCGCGGGGCCAGTGGATCGGGCGACCTTTCCGGTCACGGTCGCGGGGGCGGCTGCGCTTGGGGTCCGACATTCGGCGGACCTTGTCGCATTCCCTCTTCGCCTGTCATAGACAGGAACCAACACCCGCCCAACCAACCCGCGCGCCCGCCCTTTGTCAACCGCCAGGAGCGACCCGATGACGCAGACCGACCCGATCGCCGCCGAGGATCTGGCCCGCCACGCCCAGAAGATGGCCCGCAAGAAGGCCGCGCGCGACCGCATGATGCAGACCCGGACCGGAGAGAAGGGCCTGATCATCGTCCATACCGGGCCGGGCAAGGGCAAGTCGTCGTCGGGCTTCGGGATGATCATGCGCTGCGTCGCCCATGGCATGCCCTGCGCGGTGGTGCAGTTCATCAAGGGCGCGTGGGACACCGGCGAACGGCGCCTGCTGACCACGCATTTCGCCGATCTGTGCCAGTTCCACGCCATGGGCGAGGGCTTCACCTGGGAGACGCAGGACAAGGCCCGCGACATCGCCGCCGCCGAGGCGGGCTGGGCGCGCGCGCAGGCGCTGATCCGCGACCCGGCCATCCGCATGGTCCTGCTGGACGAGATCAACATCGCCTTCCGCTACGGCTATCTGGACGTGGCGCAGGTGCTGGCCTTCCTGGAGGCCGAGAAGCCGCCCATGACCCATGTCGTCCTGACCGGCCGCGGCGCCCCCGAGGCGCTGGTCGAGGCGGCCGATCTGGTGACCGAGATGACCCAGGTCAAGCACCCGTTCCGCGCCGGCATCAAGGCCCAGGCCGGGGTCGAGTTCTGATCCCGGACCGCGGGTGCGCGGGAAAAAACTCGCGTTCCCGTGAACCCGTGCGGCATCCGGGGGTTGTGTTGCGACATCCATCATGGAGAGACGCCGCCGCATGACCCTGCCGCATCTGCCGCCCGACGCCGCCCTGTTCCTGGATTTCGACGGCTGCCTGGTCGAGATCGCCCCCAGACCGGATGCCGTGGTGGTGACGCAGGCCCTGCGCGACCGGCTGGCGGCGCTGACGCGGCGGCAGGGTGGCGCGGTGGCGCTGATCTCGGGGCGCGACGTGGCCGACCTGCGCGGCCATCTGGGCGGGTTCGAGGGCATCATCGCGGGCAGCCACGGGTCCGAGTTGTCGCTGTCGCCCGGGAGGATTGAGCTGCTGCACGGCGCGGCCTTCGACGTGGCGGCGCTGCATGCCGCCGCCCATGACCGCGCCGGCCCCC
Source organism: Paracoccus sp. ME4 (assembly GCF_046736325.1). Lineage (GTDB taxonomy): Bacteria > Pseudomonadota > Alphaproteobacteria > Rhodobacterales > Rhodobacteraceae > Paracoccus. The sequence continues at coordinate 2,949,206 of NZ_CP151276.1, read as the reverse complement.
ATCCCGGCCTTCTGGTCGAGGAGAAGCCGCATGGCGTCGCGCTGCATTATCGGGACGCGCCCGACCTGCGCGGCTATGTCGAGGCGGTGATGGACGATCTGGCCCGCGCGCATCCGCATCTGATGCTGCAACCCGCCAAGATGGCGCTGGAGCTGCGCCCCGCGGGCGTCGGCAAGGACAGCGCCATGGCGCATCTGATGGGCCTGCCGCCCTTCGCGGGCCGCATGCCGGTCTTCGCGGGCGACGACACCACCGACGAACCCGCCATGGCCGAGGTCCAGTCCCGCGGAGGCTTCGCCATCAAGATCGGCGACGGGCCGACCGCCGCCGCCCACCGCCTGCCCGACCCGGCCGCCCTGGCCGCCTGGCTGGACGCCCACCTGACCTGAGGACCGCCCCCGATGCCTGCCCAATCCCGCCTGATCGTCGTGTCGAACCGCCTGCCTCTGGGTGACGACCCATCGGGCGGGCTGGTCGTCGCGCTGCAGGACGCGCTGAGCGGATCGGACGGCCTGTGGATCGGGTTCTCGGGGCAGGTGACCGACGATCCGGCCCCCGAGCTGCAGGACCATCCCGGCGCGGCCTTCGCGCGCATGTCCTTCGACCTGACGCCGCAGCAGCACGAGGAATATTACCTCGGCTATGCGAACTCGATCCTCTGGCCGCTGTGCCACGGGCGGCCCAACCTGATGCTGATCCGGCCGGAATACCTGGACGGCTATGCGGGCGTGAACGCGATGATCGCGCGGATGATCGTGCCGCATCTGCGTCCCGGAGACCGGATCTGGGTGCAGGATTACCACCTGTTCCCGCTGGCGGCCGAACTGCGCGCCCTGGGGGTGCGGAATCCGATCGGGCATTTCCTGCACATCCCCTTTCCCGGGCCCGCCGATTGCGCGGCCCTGCCGAACCCCGCGCAGCTGTTCGACTGGCTGTCGCATTACGACCTCTTGGGCTTTCAGGCCGAACGCGATCTGGGCGCCTTCGCGGAAAGCGCGCGCCAGCTGGCCGATGGAGAGCAGACCGGCCCCGACCGGTACCGGCTGTCGGGACGCGACGTGCGCTGCCGGGTCTTTCCCATCGGCATCGACGCGCGGTCCTTCATGGAGGAGGCGGCCGAGGCCCCCGACAGCGACCGCATGCGCATGCTGACCGGCGCGCGCATGATGATCGGGGTGGACCGGCTGGACTATTCCAAGGGCATCCCGCAACGGTTCCGCGCCTATCAGCTGCTGCTGGAGAAGATCCCCGACCTGCACGAGAAGATCAGCTTCCTGCAGATCGCGCCCCCCACGCGCGGCGCGGTCGAGGCCTATCAGACCATCCGCGAGGAGACCGAGCATCTGGCCGGGCGCATCAACGGTCAGTTCGCGACGCTGAACTGGACGCCGATCCGCTTCATCCACCGGCCCTTTCCGCGCACGGTCCTGGCCGGGCTGTATCGTCAGGCCCGCATCGGCCTGGTCACGCCGCTGGCCGACGGGATGAACCTGGTGGCCAAGGAGTTCGTCGCGGCCCAGGACCCCGACGATCCGGGCGTGCTGATCCTGTCGCGCTTTGCCGGCGCGGCCGAGACGATGGAGCAGGCGCTGATCATCAACCCGCACGACCCGAACGACCTGGCGGTCGCGATGGCGCAGGCCATGCGCATGTCGCAATCCGAACGCCGCGCGCGTCACGCAGCCCTGCTGGAGGGGGTGGTGACGCAGGACGTGGCCTGGTGGTCGCGCACCTATCTGGACGCGCTGACAGGCGAGGGCGAATCACCGGAGTGACGCATCGCCGCCCGCCCCGCGGGCAGGCGGCGCCGGATCTGCCCGCAAAGCGGGCATCGCGCGTCCCGCCCCGCCGCCCGCGCCGCATCGCCGTGACAGGCGGCCATGCCGGGCGCAGGATGAGGTCAGGGCGTCCTCTTCCCGAGCATCCCCCCGACCCGGTCACGGGTCTTCACGGAACGCGCCGGGCCCTGCCGCATCCTCCTCCCTGCGGCCGGGTCCGGCGCATCTCAGCCGATCAGCGCCGCGACATGGCGCAGGGCGGCGGCGTAACCCTCCAGCCCCAGACCCGCGATCACCCCGTCCGCCCGGTGCGAGACGTAGGAGTGGTGGCGGAACGCCTCGCGCTTGTGGATCTGGCTGATATGCACCTCGATCACCGGGCCGTCGAAGGCGTTCAGCGCATCCAGCACCGCAACCGAGGTATGGCTCAGCGCGGCGGGGTTGATGACGATGGCGGCGGCCTCATGGCGCGCCTCGTGGATCCAGTCCACGATCTGCCCTTCCCAGTTCGACTGCAGGAAGCGGATGTCGTGCGGGCGGGCGGCCTCGATGCACAGCGCTTCCAGATCGGCCAGCGTGGCCCGGCCATAGACCTCGGGCTGGCGCTGGCCCAGCAGGTTCAGGTTGGGACCGTTCAGGACATGGATCAGGGGCATGGGGCGGTTCCTCCTCGGGGGGATCAGCAGGGCAGCACGGTCGCGTCCGGCAGGCGCCGCGCCGGGTCGATCAGGCGCAGCGCGGGCGGCTGGGCGGTCAGCAGCGCGAGGGCATCGGGCGCGGCGGGCGCGGACCACAGCGCGGTGCCGCAGGGCGCGGTCAGCACCAGCCGCCCGCCCGTCCGGCGCAGCAGCCCCGGTCCGGGGGCCTGCCAGAGCACCCGGTCGCCATCGGTCAGGCGCGGGCCGGCATCGGGGTCGTTCCACAGCCGCACCGGGCCGTCCGCGGCCTCCAGCGCCTCTCCGGGCAGCAGCGTGCCGCTCAGCCGGTCGCGCGCCGTGCATTCGCCCGCCAGGCTGCGCCGCATCAGCGCGGCCAGCGTGGCGCGGTCCCACCCGTGGTGGTCCGCCGCCGCCGACAGCACCGCAAGCTTGGCCAGGGCCGCCACGGGCGTCATGTCGCCCAGGGGGATGGCGCCGGTCGCCGCGATCCAGGCCCCGGCGGCATAGTCGAAGGCACCCACCTGACCGCCGATCGCGCGGCTGGCGATCAGCACCGGCACGGTGGCGCGGGCCAGTGCGCGGGCCATGGTGCCGGTGCCCGCGGCATCGACGCCCTGCGGGATGTTGCCTGCGCCGAACCCCTCCAGGATCAGCCCGGTCGCGCCCCGCGCCAGCGCGGCCTCGACCAGACCGGCCATCACGCCCGGCGCGGCGGGCACCATGGGGATCTGCACGATGCGCTGATCGTCGATGCGGGCCGCGACGGCGGCCAGTTGATCCGCGACCAGCGCCCGCGCGCCCGGCGCATCCAGCGCCAGATCGGGGACGGCCGGACCATCCAGCGCCGCGGCCGGGCCGGGATGCGTGCCGATGCCCACCTGCGCCAGCGGCGGCAGGTGCGGGCTGTCGAAGGCCGCGAAACCGGTCGTCGAGACCTTCAGCGCGCGGGTTCCCCGCATCAGCCGCCCGTCGAAGAACAGCCCCACCTCGGGCAGGCGCAGCCGCAGCGCCCTGAGCGCGCCGGTCAGGTTCGCCTGCGCGTCGCTGCCCGCGTTCAGGACCAGCCCGTCGGGCGTCTCGCGGAACAGCGGCAGCTGCGATCCGGTCAGGATGACCGGCTTCGACAGCGTTGCCCGCGCCAGGCCCAGACCGTCCCGGACCCCCAGCAGCATGGCCAGCGCCGCGGCGCTGTAATCCATCGTGTCGGTGCCGTGCAGGATCACGAAGCCGTCGTGATCGGCATGGAGGTCCAGCACCCGCGCCGCGATCCGGCACCAGTCCGAGGGGCGCAGGTCGGTGCTGTCCAGCAGCCCCGGCCCGCTGTCCGAGAACCGCAGCCCGGTGTCGAAGGTCAGCGCGCAGCCCGGCAGCGCCGCCTCCAGCGCGGGGACCAGCAGGCGGCGCGCGGCTTGGGCGAAGCGGTCGGAGGGCATGGGCGCCAGCGGCTGGCCCGCGCAGCTGATCGTGCCGCCGGTGTTGATGATGCAGATGCGCATGGCCGCCCCCCCGTTGACCGGATGCCCCGCTGTTACCCGCTCAGCCCCGCCCGTTCCAGTCCCGGCCCTGCCAGCCGCGCAGGAAGGCGGCCAGGTTGTGGGTCAGGTCCTCGGAGAGATAGCCGCCCTCCTGCACGATGACGGTGGGCAGGCCCAGGGCGCGGATGCGCGCGGCGGCCCGGGCAAAGCCCGGCGTCGTGACGGTCAGCCCGCGGAAGGGGTCGTTCTCATGCGCGTCCAGACCCAGGGCCAGGACCAGCGCCCCGGCCCCGTGACCGCGCACTCGCTCCAGCGCGCGGTCGATCGCGTCCAGCCAGGGCGCGTCGCCCGACCCGAGCGGCAGCGGCAGGTTCAGGTTGAACCCCTCTCCGGCACCCGTCCCGGTCTCATGCGCGTGGCCCAGGTAGAAGGGATAGAAGGCGTCGGGATCGGCATGGACCGACAGCGTCAGCACATCGGCGCGGTCATAAAAGATCTCCTGCGTGCCGTTGCCGTGATGCACGTCGATGTCCAGCACCGCCACGCGGTCATGCGCCGCGCGCAGCGCCTCCGCCGCGATGGCCGAATTGTTCAGGAAGCAGTGCCCCGCCGCCGTGTCGGCATCGGCGTGATGCCCCGGCGGACGGCACAGCGCATAGGCCGCCCCCGCGCCCTGCATCACCGCCGCCACCGCCGCCAGCGCGGTGTCCACCCCGCGCAGCGCCGCGGCCCAGGTGTGCCGTCCCAGGGGACAGCCCGTATCGGCCATGTGCCAGCCCGCCCGCCCGGTGATCCCGGAGGGATAGGTCTGATGGGCCTTCTGCGGATGCAGGTTCGCCACGACCTCGGGGCCGGCGCCCGGGGCCTGCTGCCATTCCTCCCATGCCGTCTCCAGAAAGCGCAGATAGCGCGGGGTGTGGATGCGGTGCATGGCGGCGCGGTCCGTCACCGGCGCGTCCTGCACCGTCAGCCCGGCCGCGGCGATGCCGTCCAGCAGGCGCCGGGCGCGTTCGGCGGTCTCCTTGTTGGGCAGGGGCACGCCCCGCAGCATCCAGAACTGCGGGTCATGTGCGTCGGTGTCGGGTGCATGAAAGCAGGGCAGGTCGGTCATGCCCCGCAGGCTAGGCGGGCGCGGCGCGCCGGGCAAGGGGCCCGCGCCGCTCAGAAGCCCTTGTGGGTCTTCAGGAACTCGGCCTCCTCGGGGGTGCTGTCGCGGCCCAGGATGGCGTTGCGATGCGGAAAGCGGCCGAAGCGGGCGACGATGTCGCGGTGATCGCGGGCGAAGCGCAGCGAATTGGCGTCGCCCAGCTGTTCGTAGAGCGCGACCGAGCGCTCCTGATCTGCCAGGTCCTCGCTGTGCATGAAGGGCAGGTAGAAGAACTGCCGCCGGTCGGGCGTCTGGCCCGCGTCATGGCCCATCTCCAGCGCGCTGCGCGCATGGGCCAGCGCGATGTCGTTCGATTCAAAGCTGCGCGGCCCGCCGCGATGGATGTTGCGCGGGAACTGGTCCAGCACGATGATCAGCGCCAGCGCGCTGTCGGGCGCGCCGATCCAGTCGTCCAGCCGGCCGGCATGCGCCTCCTCATAGGTCTCGGAGAAGCGGGCGGCGATCTCCTTGTCGATGCTGTCGGACTTGGCGAACCAATAGGGGCGCATCTCGTCCGAGAACCAGAATTCCAGCACGTCGTGGGGGGTCTTGGGCATGGGGGTCTCCGTCGGTGTCCGGTGCGGGCTCAGGGCAGGGGGATGAAGTCGTCGCGGTCGGTCGGCGGCAGGTCGAACCGGCCCTGCCCCCAACGCGCCTCGCGCCATTCGCGTTTCGCCTCCTCGATCCGCTCGCGCGAGGAGGCGACGAAGTTCCACCAGATGTGGCGCGGCCCCTCCAGCGTCGACCCGCCGAGCGCCATCAGCCGCGCGCCCCGGTCGCCCGCCTGCACGGTGATCCGGTCGCCGGGGCGGAACACCATCATCTGCCCGGCCTGATACTCCTGCCCGGCGATGCCGACGCTGCCCTCGGTGATGTAGAGGCCGCGATCCTCGTGGTTGTCGGGCAGCGGAAAGCGCGCCCGCGCCGCCAGCGTCACGTCCATATAGAAGGTCTCGGAATGCATCGTGGCCGGGGCGCGCTCGCCATAGGCGTCGCCCAGGATCAGCCGCGCGGTGATGCCCTGGTCGCGGATCTCGGGCAGGGCGTCGGCGGCGTGATGTTCGAAGCTGGGGGCGATGTCCTCGGCCTTTTCGGGCAGGGCGATCCAGGTCTGGATGCCCAGGAGGCTGCTGGGACCGGCGCGCACCGCCTCGGGGCTGCGTTCGGAATGGGTGACGCCGCGCCCCGCCACCATCCAGTTCAGCGCGCCGGGCGTGATGATCTGGTCGGCCCCGGTGCTGTCGCGATGCTGGAAGCTGCCGCGATAGAGATAGGTCACCGTGCCCAGCCCGATATGGGGATGCGGGCGCACGTCGATGCCCTGATCGGTCAGGAACTCGGCCGGGCCCATCTGGTCGAAGAAGATGAACGGCCCGACCATCTGGCGTTTCGGCGCGGGCAGGGCGCGGCGCACCTCGAACCCGCCCAGATCGCGGGCGCGGGGGATGATCAGCGTCTCGATGGCGTCGGGGCCGATCTCGTCGGGGCAGCCGGGGGTCAGGGCGGGGTTCCAGCTCATGGCACGGGTTCTCCTGTGGGTTGCCGAAGGGTGGTCCTTCGCGCGGCCTCGGGCAAGCCCGCCGTCGTTCGCGCGGGCCGAACGCCGGGTTGCGACCGGACCCCGTGGCGCCGAACGCCGCCGCTGTGCATCTTGGTGCGCGAAAGGAGGTCGCCATGACGGGACTTCATCACGTGACGGCCATCACGCGCGACGTGCAGGCCAATGTCGATTACTGGGCGGGCTTTCTGGGCCTGTCCCTGGTCAAGCAGGTGGCGGGGTTCGAGGACGCGCGCCAGCTGCACCTGTTCTATGGCGATGCGGCGGGCCGCCCCGGCACGCTGGTCAGCTTCCTGGTCTGGCAGGACGGCGCGCCCGGCCGCGTGGGCCATGGCCAGCCGGCCGAGATCGCGCTGGCCATCCCGCGCGGCCGGATCGGCGACTGGCTGACCCGCGCGCTGCAGCATGGCCTGTCGGTGCAGGGGCCGCTGCGCGAGTTCGGTGCCCCGGTCCTGCGCCTGCGCGACCCGGACGGGATCATCGTCAAGCTGGTCGGCACCGACCTGCCCGATGCGGGCTGGCCTGCCCCGCCGCAGGGCCTGTCCGGCGTGACGCTGTGGAGCGGCGACGCCGCCGCCAGCGCGGCCTTCCTTGCCCGCTTCGGCTATGCGCCGCAGGGGACGGAGGGCGGCGTGACGCGGCTGGCCTCGGGACGCGACGTGATCGACATCCGCGACGCGGTGGGCTTCGTGCCGGGCATTCCGGGCACCGGGACCATCGACCATGTCGCCCTGCGCGTGCCCGACACCGCAGCCCTTCAGGCGCATCGCGCGGTGCTGTCGGACACGGTGATGCACGACCGGCTGTACTTCGCCTCGCTCTATGTCCGCGATCCGGCGGGGCTGCTGGTGGAGCTGGCGACCGACGGCCCCGGCATGACCGTGGACGAACCGGCGGACGCCCTGGGCCGCAGCCTGCGGATGCCGCCGCACATGACCGACGACATCGACCTGCGGCTGCAGCTGCCGCAATTCGCCCTGCCGGGCGAGGAAAGGAGACCCATGCGCGACCTGCCCTTCATCCACCGCATCCACGCCCCCGAGGATGCCGACGGATCGACCCTCATGCTGCTGCACGGCACCGGCGGGTCCGAGACCGACCTGATGCCGCTGGCGCATCGCATCGCCCCGCGCGCGACCCTTCTGGGCCTGCGCGGCCGCTCGACCGAGGAGGGGGTGGCGCGGTTCTTCCGCCGCCTGTCCACGGCGCGCTTCGATCAGGCCGACATCTGGTCCGAGGCCGCGGCCTTTGCCGCCTTTTGGGAAGGGGCGGTGGCGGCCTATGACCTGGACCCGGCGCGGCTGACGGTGCTGGGATACTCCAACGGCGCGAACTTCGCGGGGGCGGTCATGGGGCTTCATCCGGGTCTGATCCGGCGCGCGATCCTGATGCGGCCAATGCTGGCGCTGGACCCCGTTCCCGCAGCGGATCTGACCGGCACGCGCGTGCTGACGATGCAGGGCGCGCGCGACCCCTACCGCCCCCATGCGCCGGCGCTGAACGATTGGCTGGTGGCCAGCGGGGCCGATCTGGACGCGCGGGTGATCGCCGCGGGGCATGAGCTGTCGCAGGACGACCTGGATGCGGCGCAGGGCTGGATGGCCACCTGATCCGCGATGAAAAATGCCCGCCTCCACAGGATGTGGGGGCGGGCACACTTGGTACTGGATTACCCGGCCTGAACGTCGGCGGCGGTGAAGCGGTTTCCCCACGGATCGACGATCTCGCTGTCGCGGCGAAACTGTTGCTGCAGTGCAACATATCGCAGGCCGGTCCGGCCCTCGGGACGCAGGCCCGCACCGCGGCTGTTCCAGACATTCGCGGCGAGGTTATGGTGATAGCCGTCCCATCCGTACCACGCCCCGCCGGGCGCTTCGAAGGTGCGCGTCAGGTCCAGATCGCCGGTCAGGACGCCATGCGCCTGATCCAGATCGCCCACCTGCAGATGCACATGGCCCACGACCGACCCGTCGGGCGCGCCCCGCCAGGGGGCATCCGCCGCCGCGGCCAGGTCGGCCATGTCCAGCCGTTCGGTCGTCATCAGGATGCGGGCGCCGTCGCGGGTCCAGTCGGCCGCCGGGCGGTCGCGATAGATCTCGATGCCGTTGCCCTCGGGATCGTCCAGATACAGCGCCTCGCTGACGCCGTGATCCGAGGCGCCGGTCAGCCGGACGCCGGTCTCGGCCGCATGACGCAGCCAAGCCCCCAGATCGGCGCGGTCCGGCAGCAGGAAGGCGGTGTGGAACAGCCCCGCGTCGCGCCTATCCGCGGGCCGCGCGGCCGGGTCCGCGATCAGGCGCAGCAGCACGTGCCCGCCCGCGCCCAGATCCTGCACCGTCCCGTCGCCCGACAGCGGCCGAAGCCCGATCGCGTCGCGATAGAACCGCGTCATGGCGGGCAGGTCGCGCACCGTCAGCGCGACATGGGCGATGCCGTTCATGGCCGCCCCCCGATGGAGGCGGCAAAGCCCGCGATGAAATCGGCCAGCCTGGCGCGGGTGGCTTCGTCGGTCAGCCGGCCCTGCGCGTCGAACAGCCCGCCCGCGCGCGAGACCATCAGCCGCCCCTCGAACCAGGGCCGCATGGCCAGGCTGCGCAGCACCGGCAGCCAGTGCGACTGCGCATGCGCCGTGCCGAAGGCCCCGGGCGAGGCGCCGATGACCGCGACCGGCTTGCCCCGGAACCGCTCCAGCCCCGGGCCGCGCGACATCCAGTCCAGCGTGTTTTTCAGCACGCCCGGCACGCCGTTGTTGTATTCCGGCGTGACCAGCAAGAGCCCGTCCGCCGCGGCCAGCGCATCGGTCAGCGCGGTGACGGCGGCCGGGATGCCGCTCTCGGCCTCCAGGTCGCCGTCATAGACCGGCACGCCGCGGATGTCGCCGATCCGCAGCGTGACGCCGGGGGGCGCCAGCTGCGCCCCCGCGCGCAGGAGCGCGGTGTTGAGGGAAGCACGGCGCAGGCTGCCGGACAGTCCGAGGATCGTGGTCATCGCATCCCTCCGTCTTGGGGCGCCGGGGCGGCGCGGGTCAGGCCAGTGGCTTCAGCCCGGCCTCGATCTGCTGGCGCCTGCCCTCCAGGAACGGCGGCAGGGACAGGCCCTCGCCCATCGTCTCGAAGGGCTCGTCCACGTCGAAGCCCGGCCCGTCGGTGGCCAGCTCGAACAGATTGCCGCCCGGTTCGCGGAAGTAAAGCGACCGGAAGTAGAACCGCTCGACCTCGCCGCTGCTGGGCACGCGGAAGCGGGCCACGCGCTCGGTCCAGGCGGTCAGGGCGGCGGTGTCGGGCACGCGGAAGGCCACGTGATGCACGCCGCCCGCACCCTGGCGGGCCTGGGGCAGGCCGGGCTGAACGGCGACATGCAGCTCGGCCGCGGCGCCGCCCTCGCCCATCTCGAAGACATGGACCTGGCCCTGACCGTCGGGGCTGGCATAGTCGCGGACCCGGCGCATGTTCATCACCTGGGTCAGAACGGCCTCGGTCGGGGCCAGTTCGGGGACCGAGATGGTGATGGGGCCCAGGCCGCGGATCTGGTGTTCGGCGGGCACGTCGCTGCGCGCCCAGGGCTGACCCGCGGGGGTGGGGGCGGCGATCAGGCGCAGGCGCTGGCCCTCGGGGTCCTCGACCTCGAGGCTGGGGCGTCCGTCGATGGTCGTCAGCCGCGCGTCGAGGCCCGACAGCCGGTCGGCCCAGTAGTCGAGGCTCGCCTCGGCCACGCGCAGGCCGGTGCGGGTGATCGCGTTCGTGCCGCGCCGCTCGCGCGGGGCGGGCCAGTCGAAGAAGGTGATGTCGGTGCCGGGGCTGCCCGCCCCATCCGCGAAGAACAGGTGATAGGCCGAGGTGTCGTCCTGGTTCACGGTCTTCTTGACCCGGCGCAGGCCGAGCGTCTCGGTATAGAAGCGGTTGTTGGCGGCGGCATCGGCGGTGATGGCGGTCAGGTGGTGGATTCCGGTCAGCTGCATGGCGCGCTCCGTTCGGTTCGGTGGCTGTTGCCGGGAAATATGGCGCAGCGCCGGCGTTCGCGGCACCCGTCACGCACCCAACGCCGCGTTCGGTTCTTGCGAACGGTCGGCGGCATGCTAGGCTGAGGCATGGCGTGGACGATCACCGATATCGAGACCTTCCTGGCGGTGCTGGATGCGGGCAGCATCTCGGGCGCCGCGGCGCGGGCCGACCTGTCGAAATCGGTGGTCAGCAAGCGGATCAGCGATTTCGAGGCGGCGCTTGGCGTCGCGCTGTTCACCCGCCATGCGGGCCGGATCGCGCCCACCGACAGCGCCCTATCGCTGGCCGAGCGGGTGCGCCCGGCCCTGGCCGAACTGGTCGCGGCGACCGAAAGCGCCGCCGCCCCGGAGGCCGTCTTGCGCGGGCGGCTGGCCATCGCGGCGCCGATGAGCTTTGGCATCAGGCATCTGGGCCCGGTGATCGCGGGCTTCGCGCGCGCCCATCCGGGGCTGGAGATCGTGGTCGATTACGATGACCGGCAGATGGATCTGGGCCGGGCCGGGTTTGATCTGGGGCTGCGGATCGGGCATCTGAAGGACAGCAGCCTGATGGCGCGGCGCCTGTGCGAGGACCCGCGCGCATTGGTCGCCAGCCCGGACTATCTGGCCCAGCATGGCGCGGTGGCGCGGCCCGCCGATCTGGCCGGGCACGAGGTCATCGGATACCTGAACACGCGGCTGGCCGAGATCTGGCCCTTTGCCGCCGAGATCCCGCCGCCGCGCCAGAGCCGGGTGTCGGCCAATAACGGCGAGGCGATGCGCGACCTGGCCATCGGCGGGCTGGGGCTGGCGCTGCTGCCGCTGTTCATCGTGCATGACGCGCTGCGCGACGGGCGGCTGGTGGCGGTGCTGCCGGACATGACCGATCCCCTGCCGATCAGTGTCGTCTGGCCGCCGATCCGGCCGCTGCCGCGCAAGACCCGCGCCTTTGTCGATCACATCGCGGCGGCCTTTGCCGGGGCGCCCCCCTGGCAGCGCGGCCTGTTGCGTCCCGCGACGGCCGGGGGGCCAGCCCCCCGGACCCCCCGTCCGCCCGAGCCCCGAGAGGAGATGCCATGAAGCTGGTCGATCCGGATGCGCCGTTCTTTCGCCCGCTGTGGGTGCGGATCGTCTGCGTCGCGCTGCCAATGGTCTGGGCGGGGGTGGAGCTGTGGATGGGCAGCCCGCTCTGGGCGGGGCTGTTCGGGGCGGCGGGGGCCTATCTGGCGGTGATGCTGTTTTTCAGGCGGCGCGCGGGCTGATCCGCGCGCCGCGGGTGGTCACGCGGTTAGCGTGGGCGCGCCGGTCAGCCAGGCAAAGCCGTTGGCGGGCAGGCTGAGGCGCCCGCCCTCCAGCGCGGCATGACCGGGGCCGGTCAGTGCGGTGTCGCCGCCGACCGTCAGCACGCGCGGCGTGGCCGAGAGGTTGAACACCGCCGTCAGCGGCTGCGCCGCGTCGTCGCGCCGGAAGGCCAGGACCGGTTCGGGCAGGTCGAGGAAGGTCGTCGCGCCGTGGCGCAGCGCCTCCGACCCCTTGCGGAAGGCGATGGTCGCGCGATAGGCGGCCAGCACGCTGTCGTTGCGGTCGCGCTGACCGGCGACGGCGCGCAGGGCCTGCGCCTCCTTGACGGGCAGCCAGGGGGTGGTGTCCGAGAACCCCGCATGCGGTTCGCCCATGTCCCAGACCATCGGCGTGCGGCAGCCGTCGCGGCCCTTGACCTCGGGCCAGAAGCGCAGGGCGGGGGGGTCGGTCAGCTCCTCATAGACCAGGGTGGTCTCGGTCTGGCCCAGCTCCTCGCCCTGATAGAGGCAGATCGTGCCGGGGAAGGACAGGAGCATCGCCGCCGCCTGCCGCGCCAGCACGTCCGGGTCCTGCGCATGCGGCGTCCAGCGCGTCACGTGCCGCACCACGTCGTGGTTCGAGAAGGACCAGCAGCTGTGCCCGTCCGGCGCGCCCTGCTGCACGCCCTCGATGCAGCGGCGGAAATGCGCGGCGGTGAAGTCGGGGCTGAGCATCTCGAAGCTGTAGCACATGTGCAGCCGGTCGGCTCCGGCGGTGTATTCGGCCATGATGTCGATGGCGGTCTGGCCGCCGTCGCCGACCTCTCCGACCATCATGCGTGCGTCGTATTCGTCGGTCAGAGCCCGCATCCGCTTGAGGAAGGCGATGTTCTCGGGGCGGTTCTTGGAATAGATGTGGCGCTGGAAACCGTAGGTCTCGGGGCCCTGGTGGTCGGGATTGGGCGGGTTCGCCCGCAATTCGCGGTCGTGGAAGTAGTAGTTCACCGTGTCCAGCCGGAACCCGTCCACGCCCCGCTCCAACCAGAAGCGCATCGTGTCCAGCAGCGTGTCCTGGACCTCGGGGTTCCACATGTTCAGGTCGGGCTGTTCGATCAGGAAGTTGTGCAGGTAATACTGCCGCCGGCGCGGCTCCCATTCCCAGGCCGGGCCGCCGAAGACCGAGGGCCAGTTGTTCGGCGGCGTGCCGTCGGGGTTCGGATCGGCCCAGACATACCAGTCCGCCTTGGGATTGGTGCGGTCGCGGCGGCTTTCCTCGAACCAGGGGTGGACGTCGCTGGAATGGCTGATGACCTGGTCGATGATGACTTTCAGGCCCAGTGCGTGGGCGCGGGCGACCATCGCGTCGAAATCGGCCATGCTGCCGAACAGCGGGTCCACGTCGGTATAGTCGGACACGTCATAGCCCATGTCCTTCTGCGGCGAGGTGAAGAAGGGCGACAGCCAGATCGCGTCCACCCCCAGCCCCGCCACATGGTCCAGCCGCCGCGTGATGCCCGGCAGATCGCCGATGCCGTCGCCGTCGCTGTCCTGAAAACTGCGGGGATAGATCTGATAGATCACCGCGTCGCGCCACCATTCCGTCATGTCGTCACCTTTCGGGGTCGGGGATTCCGGTTCAGTCATGCATGACTATAGCGGGATCAAAAAGGAGGTGTTAGCGTTAACCAGTCGATTGCCTGATTCACGGGCGGGGCTATGGTGGGGCTTATGGACAATATCACGAATCCTCCGCAGCTTAGCCCGGACGATCAGACCGCCCTGGCGCAGGGCCGCTGTTCGCAACCGTTTTCGATTCTGGGCCCGCGCCCGCATGGCGACGGCCAGTGGCTGACGGTGTTCCACCCCGATCTGGCCTCGCTGTCGGCGGTAGGGCCGGCGGGCACGGTGCCGCTGCCGCGCGTGGCGGGCGATCTGTTCGCGGGGCCGATCCCGGCGGGGCCCTATCGCCTGAAGGCGCGCAGCGGGGGCGGGGTCGAATGGACCTTTGACGATCCCTATCGGTTCGGCCCGGTGCTGGGAGAGATCGACCTGCATCTGCTGGCCGAGGGAACGCATCGGCGGCTGTGGCGGGTGCTGGGCGCGCATGTGATGACCCATGAGGGGGTCGCGGGGACGCATTTCGCGGTCTGGGCGCCCAATGCGCAGCGCGTCTCGGTCGTGGGGCCGTTCAATGCCTGGGACGGGCGGCGGCACCCGATGCGCCGTGTGGGGCAGGGCTTCTGGGAGATCTTCCTGCCCGACCTGGCCGAGGGGACGCTGTATAAATACGAGATCCTGGATGCGCAGGGCGGCGTGATGCAGAAGGCCGATCCGGTGGGCTTCGGCAGCCAGCACCCGCCGGAAAAGGCCAGCGTGGTGCGCGACATCGCGGGCTATGGCTGGAAGGACGCGGAGTGGATGGCGGGACGCGCCGCGGCGCAGGACCGGCGCGCGCCGATCAGCATCTACGAGGTCCATCCCAGCAGCTGGCGGCGCCGGTATGACGATGGCGGGCGGCCGCTCTCCTATCAGGAGATGGCGCGGGATCTGGTGGCCTATGCCAAGGATATGGGCTTCACCCATCTGGAGCTGATGCCGGTCAGCGAGTTTCCCTTCGACGGGTCCTGGGGCTATCAGCCGGTGGGCCTCTATGCGCCGACGATCCGCTTCGGTCCTCCGCACGAGTTCCGCGACCTGGTCGATGCGGCGCATCGGGCGGGTCTGGGGGTGCTGCTGGACTGGGTGCCGGGGCATTTCCCGACCGATGCGCATGGTCTGGCCCGCTTCGACGGGACCGAGCTTTATGAGCATGCCGATCCGCGCGAGGGGTTCCATCAGGACTGGAACACCCTGATCTACAACTATGGCCGGACCGAGGTGCAGAACTTCCTGACGGCCAATGCGGTCTATTGGCTGGACGAATACCACATCGACGGGCTGCGCGTGGATGCGGTGGCCTCGATGCTGTACCGCGACTATTCGCGCAAGGCGGGCGAATGGGTGCCCAACAAGGATGGCGGGCGCGAGAATTACGAGGCGATCGCCTTCCTCCAGAACATGAATATCGCCGCCTATGGCGAGCAGCCCGGAATCATGACCGTGGCCGAGGAGAGCACGTCCTTCCCCAAGGTCTCGGCCCCGGTCGATGCGGGGGGCCTGGGTTTCGGCTTCAAGTGGAACATGGGCTGGATGAACGACACGCTGCGCTACATGAGCCGCGATCCGGTCCACCGCCGCTATCATCACGACCTGATGAGCTTCGGGCTGATGTACGCCTTCAGCGAGAACTTCATCCTGCCGATCAGCCATGACGAAGTCGTTCACGGCAAGGGCAGCCTGCTGCACAAGATGCCCGGCGACGAATGGCAGCAGTTCGCCAACCTGCGCGCCTATTACGGCTTCATGTGGGGGCATCCGGGGAAAAAGCTGCTGTTCATGGGCTGCGAGTTCGGCCAGCCCGAGGAGTGGAACCACAACGGAGAGCTGAACTGGCACGCCGCCGGTCAGCCGATGCATCAGGGCGTGCAGGCACTGGTGCGCGACCTGAACGGGCTTTACCGGGACACCCCCGCCCTGCACGTCAAGGATGCCGAGCCCGAGGGGTTCCAGTGGATCGCGACCGATCTCGCGCAATCGACCTATGCCTGGGTGCGGCGCGGGGATGCGGGCGATGCGCCGGTGGTGGTGGTCTGCAACTTCACCCCCGTGCCGCGCCCCGGCTTTCGCATCGGCGTACCGCAGGCGGGGCGCTGGCGCGAGGCGCTGAACACCGATGCCGCGCTCTATGGCGGCAGCGGTATGGGCAATCTGGGCGGGGTGGATGCCGACGGGCAGCCGCAGGACGGCCAGCCCGCGTCCATGGCGGTCACGCTGCCGCCGCTGTCGGTCGTGATCTTCGTGGCCGAGTGCTGATTTCATGAGGGAGGAGAGAACCATGGTCGAAACGCAACGGCTGACGCGCCGCGCGATGGCCTTCGTGCTGGCGGGGGGCCGCGGCAGCCGCCTGAAGGAGCTGACCGACCGCCGCGTCAAGCCCGCCGTCTATTTCGGCGGCAAGACGCGGATCATCGACTTCGCCCTGTCGAACGCGATGAATTCCGGCATCCGCAAGATCGCCATCGCCACGCAGTACAAGGCGCACAGTCTGATCCGGCATTGCCAGCGGGGCTGGAACTTCTTTCGGGCGGAACGCAACGAATTCCTGGACATCCTGCCGGCCAGCCAGCGCACGTCCGAGGACCACTGGTATCGCGGCACGGCCGATGCGGTGACGCAGAACATCGACATCGTGGACGATTACGACGTCGACTACATCATCATCCTGGCGGGCGACCACATCTACAAGATGGACTACGAGATCATGCTGCGCGAGCATGTCGAGAGCGGCGCGGACGTCACCGTGGGCTGTCTGACCGTGCCGCGGATGGAGGCCACGGCCTTCGGCGTGATGGACGTGGACGCCACGGGCCGCATCGTGTCCTTCCTGGAGAAGCCCGCCGATCCGCCCGGCATGCCGGGACAGCCGGACATGGCGCTGGCGTCGATGGGGATCTATGTCTTCAACTGGGCCTTCCTGCGCGATCTGCTGCTGCGCGATGCCGAGGACCCGAATTCCAGCCATGATTTCGGCACCGACCTGATCCCCGACATCGTGAGGAACGGCAAGGCGATGGCGCATCGGTTCGACACCAGCTGCGTGCGCGACGCGGGCGCGCCGGCCTATTGGAAGGACGTGGGCACGGTCGACGCCTTCTGGCAGGCCAACATCGCGCTGACCGATTTCACCCCGGACCTGAACCTGTGGGACCGCGACTGGCCGATCTGGACCTATTCCGAAAGCGTGCCCCCGGCCAAGTTCATCCATGACGAGGCCGACCGCCGGGGTCTGGCCGTGTCGTCGATGGTGTCGGGGGGCTGCATCATCTCGGGGACCGAGGTGCGCAACTCGCTGCTGTTCACAGAGGTGCATACCAACAGCTATGCGATTCTGGATCATGCGGTGGTGCTGCCCTATGTCACCGTGCACCGTCACGCGCGGCTGAAGAACGTGGTCATCGACCGCGGCGTGGTCATCCCCGAGGGGCTGGTCGTCGGAGAGGACCCGGCCGACGACGCGCGCTGGTTCCGCGTCAGCGAGGGCGGCGTCACGCTGATCACCCAGGACATGCTGGACCGGCGGGCGGCCGCGCTGTGATCCGGGTCCTGTCCGTCGCCTCCGAGATCGCCCCCCTGGTCAAGACCGGGGGCCTGGCCGACGTGACCGGCGCGCTGCCCGGCGCGCTGGAGGGGGCGGGGGTGCAGATGCGCAGCCTGGTGCCGGGCTATCCGGCGGTGATGGCGGCACTGGCCGCGCCCGAGGCGGTGCATCGGTTCGAGGACCTCTTCGGCGGCCCGGCCGTGGTGCTGGCCGGACGGGCGGCGGGGCTGGACGTTCTGGTGCTGGACGCGCCGCATCTCTACGCGCGGCCGGGCAACCCCTATCTGGGGCCGGACGGGCGCGACTGGCCGGACAACCCGGAACGGTTTGCCGCCCTGTCCTGGGCGGGGGCGCATCTGGGCGCGCATGGCGCGGGCGGATGGCAGCCGCAGGTGCTGCACGGGCATGACTGGCAGGCGGGGTTCATGACCGAATACCTGCCGCGCATGGGGGGCGCGGCGCCGCGCAGCGTGCTGACCATCCACAACATCGCCTTCACCGGCGCGACCGATTCGGGACGGATGCACGCGCTGCGCCTGGACCCGGCGCGGTTTCACAGCGACGGATACGAGTTCTGGGGCGCGATCTCGGCGCTGAAGGCCGGGCTGATGGGGGCGGATGCGCTGACCACCGTCTCGCCCCGCTATGCCGAGGAGCTGATGACCCCCGATTTCGGCATGGGCTTGGACGGGGTGATGCGCCACCGTCAGGGGGACCTGACCGGCATCCTGAACGGCATCGACGATGCGGTCTGGGACCCCGCCACCGACCCCGAGATCACCCGTTTCCGCGACCCGGCGGGCAAGGCCGCCGCCCGCGCCGCCCTGCGCGCCGAGCTGGGCCTGCCCGAGGCCGCGGGGCCGCTTTGCGTGATCGTGTCGCGGATGACGCATCAGAAGGGGCTGGACCTGGTGCTGGAGGTTCTGCCGACGCTGCTGGAGGCGGGCGGCCAGCTGGCGGTTCTGGGATCGGGCGATCCTGGCCTGGAGCAGGCCTTCCGCCACACGGCGCAGGACCCGAACGTGGCCGTGCGCATCGGCTATGACGAGGGGCTGTCGCATCGGCTGATCGCCGGGGGCGACGCGATCCTGGTGCCGTCGCGCTTCGAGCCCTGCGGCCTGACGCAGATGTACGGGCTGCGCTATGGCACCATCCCCGTGGTCGCGCTGACCGGGGGGCTGGCCGATACGGTCATCAACGCCTCGCCCGCCGCCATGGCACGGGGCGTGGCGACGGGCATCCAGTTCGCGCCGGTCACCGCCACCGCGCTGCGCGGCGCGCTGATCCGGCTGGCGGCGCTGTTCGCGGAACCGCGGCTCTGGACGCGGATGCAGGTCAATGCCATGGCCCATCCCGTCGGCTGGTCGCAATCGGCCGACGCTTATGCCGCGCTTTACGGAAGGCTGATCCAAGGGCGATGACCCAGCATGTCACGATGACCGCCGGTCAGCCCGCACCCTTGGGGGCGACCTTCGATGGGGCGGGGGTGAACTTCGCCGTGTTCTCGCAGCATGCCGAGCGCGCGGTGCTGTGCCTGTTCGACGAGCGCAACCGAGAGACGCGGATCGACCTGCCCGAACGCGACGGCCATGTTTGGCACGGCTATGTCGAGGGGCTGCGGCCCGGGCAGAAATACGGGTTCCGCATGCACGGCCCCTATCGCCCGCATGAGGGGCACCGCTTCAACGCGCACAAGTTGCTGATCGACCCCTATGCCAAGCGGCTGACCGGGCGTCCCGCCGCGCATGACGCGCTGATGGGCTACAAGGCCGGGCACCCCGAGGCGGACCTGTCCTTCGACCGCCGCGACAGCGCGCAGCACATGCCGAAATCGGTGGTTGTGGACCCCAGCTTCGCCTGGGGCGACGACCGCGCGCTGCACCGACCGCTGTCCGACACGGTGATCTACGAGGCGCATGTGAAGGGCATGACGGCGGGACGGGCCGACATCGCCCATCCCGGCACCTATCTGGCCATGGCCTCGGACCCGGTGCTGGAGCATCTGACGCGCCTCGGCATCACCGCGGTCGAGCTGCTGCCCGTCCATGCCTTTGCCGATGACCGCTTCCTGACCGACAAGGGGTTGCGGAACTACTGGGGCTACATGTCCTACGGCTTTTTCGCGCCCGAGCCGCGCTACATGCAGACCGGCGACATCGCCGAGTTCCAGCAGATGGTCGCGCGCTTTCACAAGGCCGGGATCGAGGTGATCCTGGACGTGGTCTACAACCACACCGCCGAAGGCAACGAGCTGGGCCCGACCCTGTCCTTCCGCGGCCTGGACAACGCGTCCTATTACCGGCTGGCCGAGGATCGGCGGTTCTATGTCAACGATGCCGGCACGGGCAATGTGCTGAACCTGGACAGCCCCTTCACGCTGCGGCTGGTCATGGATTCGCTGCGCCACTGGGTGCAGGTGATGCATGTGGACGGGTTCCGCTTTGACCTGGCATCCGTGCTGGGGCGCACGCGCGGCGTCTTCGACCGCGACGCGCCGCTGTTCCGCGCCATCCGCCAGGACCCGGTGCTGAACCGCGTCAAGCTGATCGCGGAGCCGTGGGACATCGGGCCGGGGGGCTATCAGCTGGGCGCCTATCCCGCGCCCTTCGCGGAATGGAACGACCGCTATCGCGACCAGATCCGCGGGTTCTGGCGGGGCGATCCGGGCCTGATCGGCAAGCTGGCCAAGCGGGTTGCGGGATCGGCCGCGCGCTTCGATCATGACGGCCGCCCTGCCACCAGTTCGGTGAATTTCGTTGCCGCCCATGACGGCTTCACGCTGATGGACACGGTCAGCTTCAACGACAAGCACAACGAGGCCAATGGCGAGGAGAACCGCGACGGCCACAACCACAACCTGTCCGACAACATGGGCGTCGAGGGCCCGACCGACGACCCCGCGATCATCGCCGCCCGCGACCGCCGCCGCCGCAACCTGATCGCCACGGTGATGCTGTCCCAAGGCACGCCCATGCTGCTGGCGGGCGACGAGCTGGGCAACAGCCAGGGCGGCAACAACAACGCCTATGCCCAGGACAATCCGACGGGCTGGGTCGATTGGGACGGCGCGGACCCGGCCTTCCTGGATTTCGTGCGCCGCGTCATCGCGTTCCGCCGTGCGCATCCGATCCTGCGGCAGAAGCGGTTCCTGCACAGCCAGCCGCGCGAACAGGACGGTCTGCCCGACCTGTTCTGGCGCCGGGCCGATGGCGCGCCGATGACGCCCGACGACTGGAACGACCCCGACCGCCGCCTGCTGGCGGCCGAGATGCGCATGGCCTCGGGCACGCCCGCCTATGCGGCGCTACCGGGGGCGGTGTTCCTGGTCTTCAACAACGGCCCCGAGGCGCAGGTCCGCCTTCCCGACGCGCCTCAGGGCCGCTGGCGCCGCCGCCTGGACAGCGCGCGCGACGACGACACCGACCTGCCTGCCCATGACCTTGAACCCATCGCCGCCGACAGCGTCGCGGCCTTCGTGCTGACCCCTTGAGCGTATCATGACCCCTTCGATCTTCGACATGCGCCTGGCGCGCAGCGCCCCCGACCTCTGGCCGATGCTGGAGCGTCTCTATGGCGACCGCCCCGATTACGCCGCCTTCTGCGCCGAGCTGGAGGCCGCGCTGCGCGACGGC
The DNA here is from genome assembly GCF_046736325.1 of Paracoccus sp. ME4. Classification (GTDB taxonomy): domain Bacteria; phylum Pseudomonadota; class Alphaproteobacteria; order Rhodobacterales; family Rhodobacteraceae; genus Paracoccus. Next base: position 2,928,501 of record NZ_CP151276.1, on the reverse strand, counting down.
TGGTCCGCGCGTCCCGCCGACCTGAAGCGGCTGGACCTGATGCGCGACCTGGAGCCCGACTGGTTCCAGCGGTCCGGCATGGCGGGCTATGTCTTCTACATCAACCGTTTTGCCGGGACTTTGTCGGGGGTGCATGACCGGCTGGATTACCTGCGCGATCTGGGCATCAGCTATGTCCACCTGATGCCCTGCCTGATGCCGCGTCCGGGCGACAGCGACGGCGGCTATTCGGTGATGGACTATCGCCAGATCAACCCGGCCTTCGGGCGCATGGCGGACCTGACGCGGCTGGCGGGCAGCCTGCGCGAGCGGGGCATGTCGCTGTGTGTCGATCTGGTGCTGAACCACACCGCGCAGGAGCATGACTGGGCGCGGCGCGCGGCGGCGGGCGATCCCGAGTATCAGGACATGTACCTGATGTTCGACGACGACACGCTGCCCCGCGCCTATGAACAGACCCTGATCGAGATCTTCCCGGAGACCGCGCCGGGCAGCTTCACCCATCACCCCGAATTCGGTAAATGGGTCTGGACCACGTTCAACACCCATCAATGGGACCTGAACTGGGCCAATCCGCGGGTCTTCCTGGAGATCGTGCGGATCATGCTGAACCTGGCCAACAAGGGCGTGGACGTGCTGCGCCTGGACGCGGTGGCCTTCATGTGGAAGCGCATGGGCACCACCTGCCAAAGCCAGCCCGAGGTCCACATGATCCTGCGCGCGCTGCGCGCCTGCACCCGGATCGCGGCCAATGCGGTGATCCATCTGGAGGAGGCCATCGTCGGCCCGGCCGAGATGCTGACCTATTTCGGGCGCGGAGAGCATGACGGGCGCGAGGGGAACCTGTGCTATCACAACAGCCTGATGGTCCAGTACTGGTCGGCGCTGGCCACACGCGACACGCGGCTGATGACCCACGTGCTGCGCACGCATTTCCCGCCGGTGCTGACGAACGCGACCTATGCGACGTACATCCGCTGTCACGACGACATCGGATGGGCGATCACCGATGAGGATGCGGGCGCCCTGGGCCTGTCGGGGGCGGCGCATCGCGCCTTCCTGTCGGATTTCTATGACGGCAGCTATCCGGGCAGCTTTGCCCGCGGCGTGCTGTTCCAGGAGAATCCCGAGACCGGCGACAAGCGCATCGCCGGCAGCTTTGCCGCGCTGGCGGGGATGGAGGCGGGGCTGGCCGCGGGCGATCCGCTGGCCGTGGATCATGCCGTGGACCGCATCCTGATGGGCCACGCGCTGATCGCGTCCTTCGGCGGCATCCCCCTGATCTACATGGGCGACGAGCTGGCGATGGGGAACGATCACGGCTATCTGGACGTGCCCGAGCACGCCCATGACAGCCGCTGGATCAACCGCCCCGCGATGGATTGGGACCGCGCCGCCCGGGCCGCCGCCGATCCCGACAGCCCCGAGGGGCGCGTGCTGCACGGCACCCGCGCCATCCTGGCCGCGCGCCGGTCCTGCGACCGCCTGCACGGTGGGCATCCGACCGAGATTCTGGACAGCGGCAACCCCGCCATCCTGGCATTCGCCCGCCGCGCGCCCCAAGGCGGCATTCTGTGCCTTTTCAATTTCACGGAAAGCTGGCAACAGGTCAGCGGCGATTGGATGCGCTTTCAAGGCGTGACCGACATGCGCGACATCCTGTCCGACGCGACGGTGGCGCTGCATGACGACATGCTGGCCTTGCCGCCCTATGGCCGCGTCTGGATGTCCTGATTTACCCTGCCCATGAGGCCGATTTTGACCCAAGCACCCTCGGCACAGGATCTGCGCGACCAGATCCTGCATCATCTGACCCATACCCAGGGCCGCGGCCCGGAATTCGCAACCGTTTTCGATTGGCGCCTTGCCGTCAGCTACACGGTGCGCGACCTGATGGTCGGCCCCTGGGTCGGCGCCATCCGCGCCGCCCGCGACCAGGGCGCCAAGCGGGTCTATTACCTGTCGATGGAGTTCCTGATCGGCCGCATCCTGGGCGACGCGATCATCAACCTGAACCTGGAGCCCGCGATGGGCGAGGCGCTGACCCTGCTGGGTCTGGACGAACAGGTGATCCTAGATGACGAACCCGACGCGGCTTTGGGCAATGGGGGCCTGGGGCGTCTGGCGGCGTGTTTCATGGAATCGCTGTCGTCGCTCTCCTGCCCGGCCTTCGGCTATGGCATCCGCTATGAGCACGGGCTGTTCCGCCAGCGTTTCGAAGGCGGCCAGCAGGTCGAGACCCCTGAGGATTGGCTGAACCAGCCGCATCCGTGGGAATTCGTGCGCATCAACTACAGCTACGAGATCGGCTTCAAGGGCCATGTCGAGACCGTCGACGGCCATGCCGTCTGGCATCCGGGCGAGAGCGTGATCGCACGCGCCTATGACACGCCGGTGATCGGATGGGGCGGGGACTGGGCCAACACGCTGCGCCTGTGGGGGGCGCTGCCGACGACGCTGCTGGACCTGTCGCGCTTCAACGCGGGCGACCATACCGCGGCGGCCGAGCCCGAGGCGCTGGCCCGCACCCTGTCGCGCGTCCTCTATCCCGACGATACCACCGATTCGGGCAAGGAGCTGCGGCTGAAGCAGGAATATTTCCTGACCTCGGCCGCGCTGCAGGACATCCTGGCGCGCTTCTTGGCCGAACATGGCGACCTGGAGATCCTGCCCGAGAAGGTCGCGATCCAGCTGAACGACACCCACCCCGCCATCGCGGGACCCGAACTGATCCGCCTGCTGATGGATGTCCACGGCCTGCCCTTCGAGCGCGCGCAGGATCTGGCGCGGCGGACGTTGAACTATACCAACCACACCCTGCTGCCCGAGGCGCTGGAGCGGTGGTCGACCTGGCTGATGGGCCGCGTGCTGCCGCGGCACATGCAGATCATCCAGATGATCGACGACGATCACCGAAGGACCACGAACCGCCCCGCCCATGTCGGCATCGTGCATGGCGATCAGGTGCATATGGGCGAGCTGGCCTTCATCATGGCGGGCCGGGTAAACGGCGTGTCGGCGCTGCATACCGATCTGGTCAAGGACACGGTCTTTGCCGATCTGCACCGGCTGCATCCCGACCGGATCGTGAACCAGACGAACGGCGTGACCCCGCGCCGCTGGCTGCGCATGTCGAACCCCGGCCTGACGCGGCTTCTGGACGACACCATCGGCACCGGCTGGACCAAGGACCTGGACCAGCTGAAGGGGCTGGAGGCGCATGCGGACGACGCGGGCTTCCTGGAGCATCTGCGGGGCGCCAAGCGCGCGAACAAGGTGATCTTGTCGAACGGGCTGCTGGCGGGGCTGGGCGTCAAGGCCGACCCGGACGCGATCTTCGACGTGCAGGTCAAGCGCATCCACGAATACAAGCGCCAGCTTCTGAACGTGCTGGAGGCGATCGCGCTGTGGCATCGCATCCATGACGACCCGAACGGCGACTGGACGCCCCGCGTCAAGATCTTCGGCGGCAAGGCCGCGCCGGGATACTGGCTGGCGAAGTCGGTGATCCACCTGATCAACGACGTGGCGGCCAAGATCAACAACGACCCGGTCACGGCGAAGTACCTGCAGATCGCCTATCCGCCGAACTACAACGTCTCGATGGCCGAGGACCTGATCCCCGCCGCCGATCTGTCCGAACAGATCAGCACCGCGGGCAAGGAGGCGTCGGGCACCGGCAACATGAAGTTCACCATGAACGGCGCGCTGACCATCGGCACGCTGGACGGCGCCAATGTCGAGATCAGGGAGCATGTGGGCGCCCAGAACTTCTTCCTGTTCGGCCTGACCGCCGAGGAGGCCGCGGCCGAGAAGGCCCGCCCCGGCCATGCCCGCCGCGCCATCGAGGCCAGCGAGGACATGAAGATCGCCCTGCAGCTGATCGCCGAAGGGCGCTTCGGCCGGGCCGACAGCTATTACACGCTGCTGGACCGGACCTGGAACGACGACCCGTTCCTGGTGGCGTCCGATTTCGACAGCTACTTCGCGACGCAACGGGCGGTGGACCGGGCCTATGCCGATCACGCGGGCTGGGACCGGATGGCGGCCCTGAACATCGCGCGCTCGGGGTTCTTCTCGTCCGACCGGACGATCCGGGGATACATGCGCGACATCTGGCACGCGGTGCCGGTCGTGCCCGCGTGATGCGAAAGGCCCCCGTCGCCGGGGGCCTTTTTCTTGGTCAGGCGCGGAAGCGCTGCGCCGATGGCAGGTGCCGCATCAGCAGCCAGTAGGTGACCCCCGCCGGAATCAGGCTGGCATACCAGCTGATGCCCGAAAAGATCAGCGCCACGATCACGCCCACCACGGTCGCGATCACCGCCGCGGGGTTCCAGCCGCGATAGGGGCCTTCGGCATCGTAATGGTGGTCCAGGTTCAGGGTCTGGCGGCGGATGACGTAGTAATCGACCACAAGGATCGCGAAGATCGGACCCAGGAAGGCGCTGTAGGTCCGGATGAACAGGCCCAGCCCCGCCGCGGATTCATCGCGCACCAAGAGCCAGGGGAAGGTCGCGAAGGCCAGGAGACCCACGATGACGGCGGCCGATTTGAACGACAGCTTGAAGACATCCATCATCGCATAGGCGGGCGGCACCACGTTGTTCAGGATGTTGGTCGTCACCTGCGCGAAGGCGATGAAGAGCAGCGTCACCACCAGCAGGATCGGGTTGTCCACCGCGCTGGAAAAGACCTTGATCGGGTCGACCTCTCCGGTGGCCGAGGAGACCATCAGCCCGATCAGACCCATGAACAGCGTCGCGGGCAGGATCGAGTTGGCATAGATCACCACCTGCCGCACCGACCCCACGCGATGCTGCAATTCGCGCGAATAGTCCGACACGTTCAGCATCATCGTCGAATAGACGCCCAGGAACAGCATGGTCCCGCCCCAGAAGGGCGCGCCCCAGGTGCCTTCGGTTTCGATCAGGTTGGCGCTGATCTGAGCGCCGTACTGGTCGATGACCGAGAAGAACATGTAGATCAGCGCGCCGACGATGAAGACCGCGCCGATGTTCTCCAGCCACTTGATGCCGTGAAAGCCCAGCACCGACAGGCCGATCTGCAAAAACTGAAAGCCGATGAAGAACACCCAGATGTTCGAGTAGCCGAACATGGTCTCGGAGACCAGGTTCAGCGCCCCCGCGCCGATCCAGCTCTGGAAGCCGTACCAGACGATGGCCGGGACGGACCGCACCAGTGCCGGCAGGCGGGTGCCCGAAAAGCCGAAGGCGGCGCGCGCCTGCACCATGAAGGGGATGCCGTATTTGTGGCCCGCGCGCCCGTTGATCATCAGCGCGACGCCGATCACCGTGCAACCGATGGTGATGGCCACCACCGTCTGAAGCAGGTTCAGCGTGCCGACCAGGCCCGAGCCCACGGTGAAGGTGCCGATGCTGACGCAGCCGCCCAGCCAGGCGAACAGGTAGGACCAGGGGTCCATGATGCGGGTCTGCTGCGGGGCGAGGCTTTCCTCGCCCATCTTCTTGTCGTCCTGGGGGACCGCGCCCGCGGTCATCGTGGTTGTGGTCATGGGGGTTTTCCCTGTCGGAGGATGGCGGTTTTCTTATTTTTGGATCGGTCGCGCATAGGCGCCGATCTTGGAGGTCCTCAGCCCGGCGCGGACCAGCGCCTCGGCGAATGTCGTGGCGGCGGTGACGCCATCGATGACCGGGATGCCGCATTCCGCCGACAGCCATTCGGTCAGATCGGCCATGCCCGCGCAGCCCAGAAGCACCGCCTCGCAGCCGTCCTCCTCGATCGCGCGCAGAATTTCGGCACGCACCCGGCCGCGTGCATCCGAACCGGGCTCTTCCAGCGCCAGCACCGGAATTTCGGCCGACCGGACACGGCGGCACTGGTGATCCAGCCCGTAACGGCGCACCAGTTCCTCGATCACGGGGACCGAGCGGGGCAGGGTGGTGACGATGCTGAACGAGGTGGCGATCATGCTGGCGGCCTTGACGCCCGCCTCGCAGATGCCCAGCACCGGGCCGGTCGCGACCTCGCGGCAGGCGCCGATGGCGGGGTCGTCGAAGCAGGCCACCACGATGGCGTCGGCGCCCTGGGCCTCGGCCTCCTGCACCTCGCGCAGCAGGTGGGCGGCGCACATCACCTCGTCGAAATGGCCTTCGATGCTGGCGGGGGCGCCGTGCGCGGTGCGGCCCTCGACCTCGGTGCCGGGACCGGCCACGGCGCGGGCGGCGGCGGCGATCTTGTCGGTCATTGACGCGGTGGAGTTGGGGTTGATCACGACCAGCTTCATCGGGGATTCCTTCCTGAGTCGCACCATTGTTACCAGCGATTGTTAACAATCCATAATCATATTTTCCTGCCATATTATAAGGCGGAAGGATGTTGCGACCGCCCGGGGAAGGTGCAATCAGGAAACATGGACAAGCCGCCTGAGACCCTGATCGTGGACAGCATCCTGGACGCCATCGCCGACCAGCGGCTGATGGCGGGGACGAAGCTGGGCGAACAGGCGCTGTCGGACATCTTCGCCTGCAACCGGGCGCATGTGCGGCGCGCGCTGTCGATGCTGACCGGCTGGCAGGTGGTCGATCACCTGCCCAACCGGGGCGCCTATGTGGCAACCCCCACGCCGCAGGACGCGCGCGACGTGTTCCAGGCCCGCCGCGCGATCGAGACGACGATCTGCCGCAACGCGGTTCGCCTGGCCGATGCCGCCGATCTGGCCGATCTGCGCGCCCATCTGGCCGAGGAGGACGCCGCGCGCGGCCATGAGAACCGCCCCGCGCTGATCCGCCTGTCGCGGGGCTTCCACATCCTGCTGGCTCGGATCGGCCGCAATCCGGTTCTGGCGCGCTATCTGGACGAGCTGACGATGCGGTCCTCGCTGATCATCGGGCTTTATGCGCAGGGGCACACGACGCTCTGCGCCGAGGATGAGCATGCGGGCATCGTCGCGGCCATCGCCGCGCGGGATGAGGCGCGGGCCCTGTCGCTTCTGGACACGCATCTGCGCCATATCGAGGGCGGCATCCGCTTTGACGAGGCGCTGCCCGTGACGGACGGCTTGGCCGCGGCGCTGCGGCGTCAGGCCTGACCGGTCCGCGCGCGGGCGCGGCGTTCCAGCGCCTGGAACCCCTCGTGGATCAGCACGGCGATGATGCCCACGACCAGCCCGCCCTGCAGCACGAAGGCCGTGTTCGACGACAGCAGCCCCGCGATGATCACCTCGCCCAAGGTGCGGGCCGCGACGGTCGAGCCGATCGTGGCCGTGCCAAGCGAGATCACCGCCGTCAGCCGCATCCCCCCCAGGATCACCGGCAGCGCCAGAGGCAGGTCCACCTGCCACAGCCGCTGGCGGGGGGTCAGGCCCATGCCGCGCGCGGCTTCGGCCACGGTGGCGGGCTGGGTGGTCAGGCCGGCCAGGGTGTTCTCGAAGACCGGCAGCAGGCCGTAGAGGAACAGCGCCACCAGCGTCGGACCGGCGCCGAACCCCATGATCGGCACGGCCAGCGCCAGCACGGCGACGGGCGGAAAGGTCTGCCCGACGCTGGTGATCGTGCGCGCCAGGGGCAGGAACTCGCGCCCCGCGGGCCGCGTCACCAGCACCGCCAGCACCAGCGCCACCACGGTCGATGCCGCCACCGCCAGCCCGACCAGCGCCAGATGCGACAGGGTCAGCGACCAGAGCGGGGTCTGGGTATAGATCGCAGGCGCGTTGTTGCGGGTGAAGGGCTGAAAGACCGGCGCGAACCAGCCCGGCGCGATCAGGAAGGCCAGCAGCAGAACCGCGGCCAGGGCCAGCAGGGCGCGTCCGATCATTCCGCCGCCCGCGCCTGCGGGGCGGCCTGGGCGCGCAGGGCGGCCAGGGTGATGACGCCGCCGCCCTCGACCGGCAGGGCGTCGCGCCCGCTCCACAGGCATTCGGCCAGCGCGTCGCGCAGGCTGGCCTCGCGCGGCAGGGCAGGGCCGTCGGCATGGCCCTCGCGCGCCAGGGCAGAGGCCGGGGTCAGCGACAGCAGGTGGAAGGGCCGCTGATCCAGCCCGATCAGGTCGCGCACGAAGGGCGTGGCGGGGGCGGTCAGGATCTCGGACGGGGGGGCGTATTGGACCAGGCGGCCCTTGTCCATGACGGCGATGCGGTCGCCCAGGGTTACCGCCTCCTCCATGTCATGCGTCACCAGGATCAGCGTGGTGCCAAGCCGGCGCTGGATGTCGCGCAGGTCGGCCTGCGCCTTGGCGCGGATCACCGGGTCCAGCGCGCCGAAGGGCTCGTCCATCAGCAGCAGGTCGGGCTTCGCCGCCAGCGCACGGGCCACGCCCACGCGCTGCTGCTGGCCGCCGGACAGCTCATGGGGCATGCGGTCGCGGAACTGGTCGGGCGCCATCTGGAACAGCGTCAGCAACTCGTCCACACGGTCGCGGATCGCGGCCTGGTCCCAGCCCAGAAGGCGCGGGACGGTGGCGATGTTCTGCCCCACGGTGCGGTGCGGGAACAGTCCGTGGCCCTGGATCGCATAGCCGATGCGGCGGCGCAGCAGGTGGGGCGCGACCTCGCGCGTATCCTGCCCGTCGATCAGCACGCGACCGGCCGAGGGTTCGACAAGGCGGTTGATCATGCGCAACAGCGTCGTCTTCCCCGACCCCGAGGTGCCGACAAGGGCCGCGATCTGGCCGGGTTCGACCGTCAGGCTGACATCGTCGACCGCGGCGCGGCCGTCATAGATGCGGGTCAGGTTCTGGATGTCGATCATGCGGACCTCCGGCTGGAACGCACCAGCAGATCAAGGGCAATGCCGGCGGTCAGCGCCAGCGCGATGGTGGGCAGGGCGCCCAGCAGGACCAGATCCATCGCGGTCTGGTTCAGGCCCTGAAAGACGAAGGTGCCGAAGCCGCCGCCGCCGATCAGCCCCGCGATGACCGCCAGCCCGATGTTCTGGACCAGCACGATCCGCACCGCCGCCAGCAGCACCGGCAGCGCCAGCGGGATCAGCACCTGCACCAGCAGCTGCCGCTGCGTCAGGCCCAAGCCGATCGCGGCCTCGCGCGTGGCGGGGTTCACGCCGGTCAGCCCGGTCAGCGTGTTCGACACGACCGGCAGCAGCGAATAGAGAAACAGCGCGACCAGCGCCGGGAAGAGGCCGATGCCCGCCACCCCGGCCTGCGCCGCGCCGGGCACATTGGCCGCGATCCAGCCGAAGACCGGGATCATCACGCCGAACAGCGCCAGCGACGGGATCGTCTGCAGGATGTTCAGCACCGACAGGACCGGCCCCCGGAGCCGCCGCGCCTGATAGAGGGCGACCCCAAGCGGAAGCCCGATCAGCAGCGCTAGCGCCAGCGATCCGAAGGCCAGCGTCAGATGCGCCCGCGCCTCGCGCAGGAAGATGTCCTGACGGGCGGCGTATTCGCGCATGACGGAGACCCCGTCCAGCGCGCCCGACCCCAGGATCGCGCCGATGGCGGCGACTGCCCCGGCCAGGATCAGCCAGCGCAGCCACAGCGCCGGGTTCATCCGCGCCAGCGCATCGGCCAGCATCAGCGCAAAGGCCAGTGCCATCAGCCAGAACCCGACCGAGGGCGCCACGCGGGCCAAGGTGTTGTCGGGCGGGGTCAGATGCGTCGCCGCCGCGCCCAATGCCAGCAGCACCGCCAGAAACGCCGCCGCACCGGCGGCAAGGCGCAGCGCGGGCGGCCAGCGCAGGCAGCCCGCGACCAGCACCGCGGCCAAGGCCACGGTCAGGATCAGTCCCTGGGGCAGGGCGGCGGTCAGGGACAGCCCCTCGCCCAGCACGATGCGGTTCGGCTTGAACTGCACCAGCGGCAGGGCCAGCCCGGCCAGACCGATCACCGCGAACAGCAGGCCGGGCCGGTCCAGCCGCGCGCGCATCAGTCCAGAAAGCCCGCTTGGGTCAGGTGGTCGCGCGCGACGGTGGCGGCGGGTTCGCCGCCGATCTGGATGCGGCCGTTCAACTCCTGCAGAGTTTCAAGGTCCAGCGACGCGAAGATCGGCGCCAGGATGTCGGGGATCTCCGGATGCGCCTCAAGAACCTCGGCACGGATGATCGGAGCGGGCTGATAGACGGGCTGCACGCCCTTGTCGTCCTCCATCACCACCAAACCGGCGGGTGCGATGCCGCCATCGGTGCCATAGACCATCGCCGCGTTCACGCCCGAGGTCTGCTGCGCCGCCGCCGCGATGGTCGCGGCCGTGTCGCCGCCCGACAGCTGAACCAGCTGGTCGGGGCTCATGGTGAAGCCATAGGTTTCCTGAAACGCCGGAAGCGCCGCGGCCGAGGTCACGAATTCGGTCGATGCGGCCAGCTTGACGTCGCCGCCCCCCGCGATCCATTCGCCCATCTGGGTCATGGTCTGCAGGTCGTTCTCGGTGGCCAGGTCCTGGCGCAGGGCGATGGCCCAGGTGTTGTTCGCGGGCGAGGGTTGCAGCCAGACGATGTCGTTCTGCTCCAGGTCCAGCTCGGCCACGCGCTTGTAGCCCGCCTCGGCGTCCTTCCAGACCTCGTTGTCGGCCTCGTTGAAGAAGAACGCGCCGTTGGCGGTGTATTCCGGATAGATGTCGATCTGCCCCGAGGTGATCGCGTCGCGCATGATCGGCGTGCCGCCCAGCTGCAGGCGGTCCTGCACCGGCAGGCCCGCATCCTGCAGCGCCAGCAGGATCATGTTGCCCAGAAGGCCGCCCTCGGTGTCGATCTTGGAGGACACGGTGATGTCCTGCGCAGCGGCGGACATGCCGGCGCCGATCAGCAGCGCGGCAAGGGGGGTGAGGGCTTTCATGGGAACTCCTGTCGCGCGGACGGCAATGTGGGACGTAACGGCCCAATGCCCGCGCGACGATTTGGTTCCCTGCCGCCCCGCGCCTCAGCCGCCGAAGCTGCGCGCCGCGCTGGAGCCGCCGAACCCCCCGCGCGAGGCCGCGGTGGCCCGCGTCATCGGCGCCTGTCCCGCGGTCGCCGCCGGACGGGTGAAGTTCTGCGACGACATGGTCGCGCGGCCCGCGTTGCTGCCGAAATTGGTGGTCCGGGCGGCATTGGTGAAGCCACCCTGCGCGTTGCGGTACATGGGCTGGGACGCGGCCATGCCGCCGGTCGCGCGACCCAGCATGCTGCCGATCAGATAGCCCGCCAGAAGCGGCATGAAGATGCTGCCCGAGCCGCCGTTGCTGACCTGCTGATCCTCGGACCCGCAATTGCCGGCGCCGTGCTGTTCCTCGCAGACGGCCAGGCTGTCGTATCGGGGGGCGGATTCGACATGCAGGGCCTCGGCCTCGGCAAAGGCTTGGGCACACTGGTCGGCGGTGACCAGGCCGCCATTCGTGGCCGCCGCCTGGCAGGAGGCCAGATCGGGAAAGGCCTGCGCCTCGACCTGCTCCTCGCGGCAGCCCGCGACGGTGAAGGCGGCGGCCCCCAGGATGGTCAGGGCGACGGTTCTGGAACGGGTCCTCATGGAAATCCTCCTTGCGGGTCAGCCCGCGATGAAATGCGGCTTGAAGCGCGACAGGTCCTGGGTGATGCGGGCGCGGTCCTCGCGGATGCCGATGCCCGCGCAGGCATCGCCCACGATCCAGGCGCCCACCACCGGGCGGAAGCCGTCGAACTCGGGCAGCGGCTGATAGGCCTGCACGATCCGCGCATGGGCGTCATAGTCGCGGTTCTCGGACGCCTCGGTCACGTCGCCGTTCTCGACGATCACCACGCCCGCGCCTTCGCGCGAGAAGATCGGCTTGACCACATGGGCGGCGCGGAACCGGTCCGCGACGCGCCCGAAGGCCGCGGCGACCGCGGGGTCGGGCCGGCCGCCCTCGACCAGGGCGGGGGCCACGTCATCGGCGAAGAAGGCGGGCAGCAGGTTGGGATGGCCCTCGAACATCTCCCACAGGATGGGCAGCAGGCCCTTGTTCGACACGACGGCCTTCCAGGCGGGTTCCAGGAACAGGCAGCCCGACCCCGCGATATGGCGGGCATAGTCGTCGGCCAGCAGGTCCTCCCAGGGATAGAGCTTGAACAGCGTGCCGATGACGCGGTCCTGATCGTCCAGGAACTGGCCCTGCCTGCTGACGGCCAGCTTCTCCAGATCGGTGTAATGCGCGCCCATCCCGGCCTCGCGCGCGGCCCAGGCCATCGCCTCGACGGTGGCATAATCCTCGGGGTTGCCCGCCACGGCGGTGAAGTGGATGTCGGTATTCGGTCCGAAGACGGCGCCGAACCGTTCGACCAGCGCCTCGTGGATGCCGTTGAACTGGTCGGCGCCTTGGGGCAGGTGCCCCGCGGCCAGCTGATCCTCCAGCCACTGCCACTGGAACGACGCGGATTCATAGAGCGAGGTCGGCGTGTCGGCATTGTATTCCAGCAGCTTGGCCGGGCCCGTGCCGTCATAGGCCAGGTCCATCCGGCCATAGATCTCTGGCTCGCCGCGCGCCCAGCTGTCGCGCACCAGCCCCTGATGCGCGGCGGGGATGCCAAGCCGCGTCATCAACGCAGGCTCCGCGACGATCCGCGCCACGGCCTGCCGCGTCATGGCGTGCAGCTCGGTCGCGGGGCCCTCCAGATCATCCTCGATCTGGGCCAGCGTGAAGCGATAGGCGCTGGTTTCGTCCCAATAGGGCTCGCCATGCATATGGGCGAAGGTGAAGCCGACATCGGCGGCCTTGGCGGCCAGGTCGGGGCGTTCGGGAAGGGTGATCTTGCGCATGCCCCAGATGTAGCGGCTGGCGCGCGCAAGGGCCAGCGTTCAAACCGTCGCGCTCAGCTGCTGTCGCGGGCGATGAAGCGGCCGGGCAGATGCACGTCCGTGGTCCGCCGCCCCTCCAGCACCTCCAGCAGCTGTTCGGTCATGGCGGTGATCGGCTGGCGATAGGTCGTCAGCCGATAGGCGGGCGAGGCCGACAGCGGGATGTCGTCGAACCCGGTCACGGCCACGTCCTGCGGCACCCGCAGGCCCAGCCCGTGGCGGATCGCGTCCATGGCGCCGATGGCGATGATGTCGTTCTCGCAGACCAGCACGTCGGGGCGCGGGCCGGGGCCGCTCAGCAGGTCGGTCACGCGGTCGATGGCGGGGCCGAAGTCATAGGCCTCGGCGTGGATCGCGGGGACGGGATGGCCGGTGCGCTGTTCCCAATAGGCGGTGAAGGTCGTCTTGCGGTGCAGCTTGGCCGATTGCGTGTCCGGCCCGGCCAGGAAGACAGGGCGCCGATAGCCGCGCTCCAGCAGGTGGTCGGCGATCTCGCGCATGGCGATCACGTCGTCGCAGGCGATGGTCAGCGTGTTCGGGTCCTGGCTGTAGCGGGCGAAGATCACCAGCTTCTTCAGGCGTCGCGCGCCCAGGGCGGTGCCCAGGATGCGGTCGTCGAAGCGCGTGCCGATGACCACCGCCGCATCCACCCGCCGCTGGCTGGCCGCCAGCAGCGCGGCCGAGGCGTCGTCGCTGTCGGACATGTGCACCAGCAGCGTGCCCCAGCCCCGCGACCACAGGATGCGCGTCAGCCGCTCCAGCAGGACCAGCTTGTGCGGGTTGTTGAAGTCGTTGGTGATGATCGCGACCAGGTTCGAGCGGTCCGAGGCCAGCCCCGCCGCCGCCAGATCCGGCGCATAGCCCAGTGCATCCGCCGCCGCCAGCACCCGGTCGCGGCTGGCCCGGCTGATCGAGGCGTCCTTCTTGAAGGCGCGCGCGACCGTCCAGCGCGACACGCCGGCCGCCGCCGCCACGTCATCCGCCGTCACCGCGCCCTTGCTGTCCGTCGTGCCGTCCATGGGGTCAGGATAGCCTGACCGGACCGCCGCCGAAAGGTCGTTGCACGCGCGTGCAGAAATTTGTTGCACGCGCGTGCAAGCTAACGCATCGTCAGCCGAGGGGGATCGCCGCAGGGTGATTCGAGGGAGGAACGACCAGATGCTGAACGTGGCATTGCTGGGCGCTGGCCGGATCGGCCAGGTCCACGCGCAATCGATGACGGCCGGGGGCCATTGCACCGTCGTGGCCGTGGCCGACGTGAACGCCGAGGCCGCGCAGGCGCTGGCCGCGCGCATCGGGGCCGAGGCCCGCAGCGTGGAGGCGATCATTGCCGATCCGGCCATCGACGCCGTGCTGATCGCCACATCCACCGACACGCATTCCGACCTGATCACCCGCGCCACCGCAGCCGGCAAGGCGGTTCTGTGCGAGAAGCCGGTCGATCTGTCGTTGGACCGCGCCTTGGCCACGCTGGCTGCGGCCGAGGCGACGGGGCGGCCGGTGATGATCGGCTTCAACCGCCGGTTCGACCCGAACTTCGCGGCGCTGAAGGCGGCCTTCGACGCCGGAGAGATCGGCGACGGGGAGCTGCTGTCCATCACCTCCTTCGACCCGGCCCCACCGCCGGTCGATTATGTCAAGGTGTCGGGCGGGCTGTTCCGCGACATGATGATCCATGATTTCGACATGGCCTGCTGGATCTTCGGCGGGGCGCCCGCGCGGGTGACGGCGCATGGCTCGTCGCTGGTCGATCCGGCCATCGGGGATGCGGGCGACGTGGACACGGCCGCCGTGACGATGGTCTGGGAGGACGGGCGCATCGCGGTCATCAAGAACTCGCGCCGCGCCGGATACGGATACGACCAGCGGCTGGAACTGCTGGGCTCGCAGGGCCTTTTGTCGGCTGCCAACGTGCTGGAGAACACCGTCCAGAAGATCACCACCGCCGGCGCGGTCAGCGCCAAGCCGCTGCATTTCTTCCTGGAACGCTACATGCGCGCCTATGAGATCGAATGGGCGGCCTTCCTGAAGGGCGTGACCGAGGGGACGGCCATGCCCGTGACGCTGCGCGAGGGCGTGGCGGCGCTGGCCTGCGCCGAGGCGGCGACCCGGTCGCTGGCCCAGGGCACGACCGTCGCGATCACCCCCGACATGCTGGGCTGAGGCCATGCGCAAGATCGGCTGCTGCACCTGGATCTTCGGCGGCGAGGATCTGTCCGCCATCGCCGCCCGCGCCGTCCGCGCCGGGCTAGAGGGGGTCGAGATCCATGGCGACCTGTCCATGGACCCGGTCGCGGCGGGCGCGGTCTTCCGCGATGCGGGGCTGGCCATTTGGTCGATCACGCCGGGGGATGCCGACATCAGCCATCCCGACGACGGGGTGCGTCGGCGGGGCGTGGATTACTATCGCGACCTGATCGCGTGGTCCGACGCCCTGGGTCACGGCCCGCGCATCGGCTGTCACGGGCTGGTCGGGCGCATCCGGCCCGTGGGCGGGGCGGATGAGGACGCCATCCTGGCCGACAGCGTCGCCAAGATCGCCGCCATGGCCGCGCCGCGCCCGGTCTGCTTCGAGATCCTGAACCGCTATGAGAGCCATCAGGTCCGCACCGTCGCCGAGGGGCTGGCGCTCTTGGAGCGGGCGGGGGCGGCGAACCTGTCGCTGCTGCCCGACGCCTATCACATGAACATCGAGGAATCCGATCCGGCCGCCGCCCTGCGCGCGGGGGGCGCCCGGATCGGCCTCTATCATCTGGCCGACAGCAACCGCGGCGCGGTGGGGGAGGGGCATGTCGATTTCGCGGCCCAGTTCGCCGCGCTGGATGCCATCGGCTATGCGGGTCCCCTGATCGTGGAACCCGCCGCCCCCGGCCCCGATCCGTTCAACACGGACAAGGGCCCGGGCTATCGCGACAGGCTCGAGGCGATGCTGGCGCGGTCCGTCCGCGCCATCCGCGCCATGGGCCACTGACGATCCCGCGCGGCTGAGCACGCGCGGGACATCGCAGCCGGGGGGAGCCGGCTGCGCCAACAACAAGGGAGAGAGACATGACAAGGTTCACGACCGCCGCTGCCACCGCCGCGCTGATGGCGCTGGCCGCGCCCGCCATGGCGCAGAACATCATCGTGGTGGCCCATGGCCAGGCCAACGACCCCTTCTGGTCGGTGGTCAAGAACGGTGCCGCCAAGGCCGGCGAGCATACCGGCGCGACGGTCGATTTCCGTTCGCCCGAGACCTTCGACATGGTGGCGATGAGCCAGCTGATCGACGCCGCCGTGAACCAGCAGCCCGACGGGCTGGTCGTGTCGATCCCGGATGCCGACGCGCTCGGGCCGTCGATCCAGCGGGCGGTCGATGCGGGCATTCCGGTGATCTCGATGAACTCCGGCTCGGACGTGGCGGCCGATCTGGGCGCGCTGCTGCATGTGGGCCAGTCCGAATTCGACGCGGGCGTCGCCGCGGGCGAGCGTCTGGCCGAGATGGGCGGCACCAAGGCCATCTGCGTCAACCAGGAGGTCGGCAACGTCTCTCTGGACCAGCGCTGCGAGGGCTTTGCGCAGGGCTTCGGGCAGACGGTGACCGTGGTGCCCACCGCCAACGACCCGACCGAGGTGCAGTCCAAGATCCGCGCCGCGCTGGAATCCGACCCCGAGGTCGACACCGTCCTGGGCCTGGGCGCCAGCCTGGTGGGCGAGCCCGCCGTGGCCGCCGTCGAGGCGCTGGGCCGCGACGACGTGATGATCGCCAGCTTCGATCTGTCGGCGGGCTTCCTGCAGGCGGTGGCCGACGGCAAGGCGGCCTTCGCGATCGACCAGCAGCAGTTCCTGCAGGGCTATCTGCCGGTGACCTTCCTGGCGCTGAACGCGACCTATGGCCTGATGCCGGGCGGCGACGTGCCCTCGGGTCCGAACCTGGTCATGCAGGACGCGGCCGCCCAGGTGATCGAGCTGTCCGCCCAGGGCATCCGCTGAGACCTGCGGGCGGGCGCCCCTGCCGCGCCCGCCCCCCTCCGCCCACAGGGGAGCGCAAGATGACCGACATCCCGTCCAAGGACGAACGCATCGCCACCGAATCCATGACCACGCGCCTGATGAAGCGGCCCGAACTGGGCGCCATCGGCGGTCTGATCCTGATCACGATCTTCTTTCTGGCCACCGCCAGCCCGACCATGTTCACGCTGGCCGGCGTGATGAACTTCCTGACGCCCGCGGCGCAGCTGGGCATCCTCGGCATCGCCGCCGCCATGCTGATGATCGGCGGAGAGTTCGACCTGTCCATCGGCTCGATGGTGGCCTTCGCGGGCATGATCTTCGGCGTGCTGGTCGTGAACATGGGCCTGCCCCTGATCTTCGCGATCCCGCTGACGCTGGCCTTCGCGGCGGCGATGGGCGCGGTGAACGGGGCCATCGTGCTGCGCACCGGGCTGCCCAGCTTCATCGTGACGCTGGCCTTCCTGTTCATCCTGCGCGGCGCGTCGCTGGTGGGGCTGAAGGTCTTCACGAACGGCTCGACCCAGCTGCGCGGCGTGCGCGAGGCGGTGGAGGGCGACTGGCTGACGCCGATCTTCTCGGGCGACGCCTTTCCAAGCCTGTTCCGCTGGCTGGGCGATCAGGGCATCATCGCGACGCTGAACAATGGCGCGCCGTCCGTCCCCGGCATCCCGGTCGAGATCCTGTGGTTCCTGGCCATCGCGGCGGCGGCGACCTTCGTGCTGCTGCGCACGCCGGCCGGCAACTGGATCTTCGCCACGGGCGGCGACAGGAACGCGGCCTCCAATTCCGGGGTGCCGGTCAGGCGGGTCAAGATCGCGCTCTTCGTGCTGACCGCGCTGGCGGCGGCGCTGGTCGCGATCATCACCGTGATCGACACCGGATCGACCGACGCGCGGCGCGGCTTCATGAAGGAGTTCGAGGCGATCATCGCCGCCGTCATCGGGGGCTGCCTGCTGACGGGGGGCTACGGGTCCGCCATCGGGGCGTTCTTCGGGGCGATCATCTTCGGCATGGTCACCATCGGTCTGACCTATACCGGGTTCGACCAGGACTGGTTCCAGGTCTTCCTGGGGGCGATGCTGCTGCTGGCCGTGGTCTTCAACAACGCCATCCGCAAGCGCGTGACGGGGGAACGCTGACATGACCCAACCCATCATCCGCATGGAGAACATCAAGAAGCGCTTCGGCAACGTGATCGCCCTGAACGGCGTCACCTTCGACGTGCGGCCCGGCGAATGCCACTGCCTTCTGGGCGACAACGGCGCGGGGAAATCGACCTTCATCAAGACCATGTCGGGCGTCCACAAGCCGACCGAGGGCACGATCACCTTCGAAGGCCGCCCGATGCAGTTCGACAGCCCCCGCGACGCGATGGAGGCGGGCATCGCCACGGTCTTCCAGGACCTTGCCATGATCCCGCTGATGAGCGTCACGCGCAACTTCTTCATGGGGCGCGAACCCACCAAGGGCCGCTTCATCAAGCGGTTTGACCTGGAAACCGCGAACCGCATCACGATGGAGAAGATGCGCCAGATGGGCATCAACCTGCGCGCCCCCGATCAGGCGGTGGGCACCCTGTCGGGCGGCGAACGCCAGACGGTGGCCATCGCACGGGCCGTCCATTTCGGCGCCAAGGTGCTGATCCTGGACGAGCCGACCAGCGCCTTGGGCGTGCGCCAGACCTCGAACGTGCTGGCGACCATCGCGCGGGTGCGGGCGCAGGGCGTGGGCGTGGTCTTCATCAGCCACAACGTGCGCCACGCGCTGGCCGTGGGCGACCGCTTCACGGTGCTGAACCGGGGCCAGACGCTCGGCACCGCCGACAAGGGCCAGATCGACGCCGCCGAACTGCAGGACCTGATGGCCGGCGGGCAGGAGCTGGCCAAGCTGGAAGGCAGCCTGGGGGGGACGGTCTGATGACGCTTGGCGTGGCGCTGATCGGCACAGGCTTCATGGGCAAGTGCCATGCCATGGCCTGGCGCAACGTGGCGACGGCCTTCGGCGGGGTGCCGCCCCGGCTGGAGGTGCTGGCCGATGCCGCGGCGCCGGACGATCTGGCCCGCGCCTGGGGCTTTGCCCGCGCCACGGCCGATTGGCAGGCCGCGGTCGCCGACCC
Source organism: Paracoccus sp. ME4 (assembly GCF_046736325.1). Lineage (GTDB taxonomy): Bacteria > Pseudomonadota > Alphaproteobacteria > Rhodobacterales > Rhodobacteraceae > Paracoccus. Next base: position 2,909,672 of record NZ_CP151276.1, on the reverse strand, counting down.
GGGCGTCGATGTGGTCAGCATCACCACGCCCAACGGTCTGCACCGCGCGATGGCGGAAGCGGCACTGCGCGCGGGCAAGCATGTCTGGCTGGAAAAGCCCATGGCCCTGACGCTGCAGGATGCGCAGGCCATGGCCGATCTGGCCGCCGCGCATCCCGATCAGGTGACGCTGCTGGGCTACAACTATCTGCGCAGCCCGGCCTTTCAGGCCGCGCGCGCGATGGTCGCGGATGGCGCGATCGGGCAGCCATTGGCCTTTCGCGGCGTCTATGACGAGGATTATTCGGCCGATCCCAGCCTGCCCTGGTCGTGGCGCATGACGCATCACGGGGGCGGTCTGGGCGCGCTTGGCGATCTGGGCTGTCACCTGGTCAGCGTCATGGTCGCGCTGATGGGACCGGTGGCCGAACTGACCGCCATGACCCAGATCGCCGTGCCGACGCGCCCCTCGCCCGAGGGCCCCCGCGCGGTCGAGAATGAGGACAGCGCCCTGGCCCTGATCCGCTTTGCCAGCGGCGCGCAGGGGTCGTTCGCCACCTCCCGCGTGGCGCGGGGCCGCAAGTGCCGGTTGCAATGGGAGGTGCACGGATCGGAGGGCACGCTGGTCTTCGATCAGGAGCACATGAACGAGCTGTGGGTGCATCGCGCGGGGGATGCGGGATTCGTGCGCCATGTCACCGGGCCGGACCAGCCCGATTTCGCGGCTTTCTGCCCCGCGCCGGGGCATGGCTTCGGCTTCAACGAACAGAAGGTCGTGGAATGCCGCGACCTGATCCGCGCGATCGGCGGCGGCGCGCCCTGCGGGCCGGACTTCGCCGCCGGACTGATCGTCGAACGGATCATCCACGCCATGGCGACCAGCGCCGGTCGCCCCGTTTCCCTGGAGGGCGCATGAAGACGCTTGACGTGATCACCATCGGACGCAGCAGCGTCGACCTCTATGGCCAGCAGGTCGGCGGGCGGCTGGAGGATATGGGGTCCTTCGCCAAATATATCGGCGGCAGCCCCACGAACATCGCCTGCGGCACGGCACGCTTGGGCCTGCGGTCGGCGGTCATTACCCGGGTCGGCGACGAGCATATGGGGCGCTTCATCCGCGAACAGCTGATCCGCGAGGGCGTCGATGTGCGCGGGGTGGCGACCGATCCGGACCGCCTGACCGCGCTGGTGATCCTGGGCATCCGCAATCAGGACAGCTTTCCGCTGATCTTCTATCGCGAGAATTGCGCCGACATGGCCCTATCCGAGGATGACATCGACGAGGACCTCATCGCCCAGGCCCGCTGCGTGCTGGCGACCGGAACCCACCTGTCGAACCCCATGACCGAGGCCGCGGTGATGCGCGCGCTGGACATGGCGCGGGCCCATGGCGCAAGAACCGCGCTGGACATCGACTATCGCCCGAACCTGTGGGGCGTGGCGGGGCACGGCGAGGGCGAGAGCCGCTTTGTCGAAAGCGCCGCAGTGACGGCCAAGCTGGCGGCGACCCTGCATCTGTTCGACCTGATCGTCGGCACCGAGGAGGAGTTCCACATCGCCGGCGGCACGACCGACACGCTGGCGGCGCTGCGCGCGGTCCGCGCGGTGTCGGACGCGACGCTGGTCTGCAAGCGCGGCGCCAAGGGGGCGGTGGCCTTCACCGGCGCGATCCCCGACAGCCTGGACGACGGAGAGGCGGGACCGGGCTTCCCGATCGAGGTCTTCAACGTGCTGGGCGCGGGGGACGGGTTCTTTTCGGGCCTGCTGAAGGGGTGGCTGGACGGCGGAAGCTGGCCCCGCGCGTTGGAATACGCCAATGCCTGCGGCGCCTTTGCGGTCAGCCGCCATGGCTGCACGCCCGCCTATCCCAGCTTGGAGGAGCTGCGCTTCTTCCTGGAGCGCGGCGTGGTGCGGCCCGATCTGAGGAACGATGCCGCGCTCGAGCAGGTGCATTGGGCGACCAACCGGCAGGGACGGATGGGCGGCGACTGGACCACGATGCGGGTCTTTGCCTTCGATCACCGGATGCAGCTGGAGGCGATGGAGGGTTATACGCCCGAGAAGGGCGGGGCCTTCAAGCGGCTGTGCCTGGAGGCGGCGCTGGCGGTGCAGGACGGGCAGGGGGGATATGGCATCCTCTGCGACGACCGGATCGGGCGCACGGCGCTGCATGCGGCCAGCGGAACGGGGCTCTGGATCGGGCGGCCCGCCGAATGGCCCGGATCGCGGCCCCTGGCGCTGGAACCGGAACTGGGCCCCGATTGCGGAGGCCTGTCGGAATGGGCGCGCGAGAACGTCGTGAAGGTGCTGTGCTTCTGCCACCCGGACGATGACGCGGCGCTGCGGGCCGAGCAGGAGGCGACGGTTCTGCGGCTTTACACCGCCGCGCGCCGGAACGGGCTGGAGTTCCTGCTGGAGATCATCCCGTCCAAGGTCGGGCCGGTCGATGAGGACACGACCGCCACGCTGATCGAACAGTTCTATGCGGCGGGGATCCATCCCGACTGGTGGAAGCTGGAGCCGTTGACCAGCGCGGAGGCCTGGGCCAAGGCCATCGCCGCCATCGAGGCGCATGACCGCCACACGCGCGGCATCGTCGTGCTGGGGCTGGACGCGCCCGAGGCCGAGCTGGCGGCCAGCTTCGCCGTGGCGGCGCGGTTTCCGCTGGTGCGGGGCTTTGCGGTCGGGCGGACGATCTTCGGCGCAGTGGCGCGGGACTGGTTCGCGGGGCGGGTAGGGGACGCGGATGCGGTGGCGGAGATGGCGGCACGTTATCGGCGGCTGTGCGCGATCTGGGATGCGGCGCGCGATGCGGCGTGAGGGCGGCAGGGGGGCTTCGCGCCCCCCAATCCCTGCGGGATTTCCCCCCGCGGGATGTTTTCGTGAAGAAGAAGGGGCAGGTCATGGGTGAGACGGTGCGGTTGACCGCGGCGCAGGCGATGGTGCGCTGGTTGTCGGTGCAGATGACCGAGGAGGGCGAGCGGTTCATCGACGGGGTCTGGGCGATCTTCGGGCATGGCAACGTGGCGGGGCTGGGCCAGGCGCTGCAGGAGGCGGGCGACGCCCTGCCGACATGGCGCGGGCAGAACGAGCAGACCATGGCCCATGCGGCCATCGCCTTTGCCAAGGGGCATGGGCGCAGGCGCGCGCAGGCGGTCACGGCCAGCATCGGGCCCGGCGCCACGAACATGGTCACCGCTGCCGCGGTCGCCCATGTGAACCGCCTGCCGCTGCTGCTGATCCCGGGCGACGTCTTTGCCAACCGCCGCCCCGATCCGGTGCTGCAGCAGATCGAGGATTTCGGGGATGGCACGGTCAGCGCCAACGACTGCTTTCGTCCCGTGGTGCGCTATTTCGACCGCATCACCCGGCCCGAGCATCTGCTGAGCGCGCTGCCCCGCGCCATGCGGGTGATGACGGACCCTGCGGAATGCGGGCCGGTCTGCCTGGCCTTCTGCCAAGATGTGCAGGCCGAGGCCCATGATTGGCCCGAGGCGTTCTTTCAGCCCCGCGTCTGGCATATCCGCCGCCCCGCGCCCGATGCGGGCGAGCTGGCCCGCGCGGCCGAGGCGATCCGGGCGGCGCGCGCGCCAGTCATCGTCTGCGGCGGGGGCGTGATCCATTCGGGTGCCGAAGCGGTTCTGGCCGATTTCGTGACCCGCCATGCCGTCCCGGTGATCGAGACGCAGGCGGGCAAGTCCGCCTTGGCGCAGGCGCATCCGATGAATTTCGGTGCGGCGGGGGTCGATGGGTCCGCCGCGGCCAATGCGGTGGCGCAGGCGGCCGATCTGGTCGTCGCGGTCGGCACGCGGCTGCAGGATTTCACCACCGGATCGCGCACGCTGTTCGGGGCGCCGATCCTGGGAATCAACGTGCAGCCCCATGATGCCGGCAAGCATGGCGCGATGACGCTGGTCGCCGATGCGCGGGTCGCGCTCGAGGCGCTGAGCCGCGCCTTGGGCGATCTGCGCTTCGATCCCGACACGCGGCCGCGCGCGGACTGGCTGGCCGCGGTGGATGCGCATTGCGCCACCGCGCCCCAAGGCCTGCCGACCGATGCGCAGGTGATCGGCGCCGTGCAGCGCGCGGCGCCCGAAGGCATCGCCATGTGCGCGGCCGGCACCATGCCCGGCGCGCTGAAGCTCTTGTGGCAGGCGTCGCAGGGCGGCTATCACATGGAATACGGCTTCTCCTGCATGGGATACGAGATCGCGGGCGCGATGGGGCTGGCCTTGGCCAGGCCCGAGCGGCAGGTGCTGTGCTTCGTGGGCGACGGCAGCTACATGATGGCCAACAGCGAGCTGGTCACGGCCGTCATGCGCCGCGTGCCCTTCACGGTGATCCTGACCGACAATCGCGGCTATGGCTGCATCAACCGGCTGCAGGCGCATTGCGGGGGGGCGCCCTTCAACAACCTCTATGCCGACAGCCGCGTCGCGGCCCAGCCCGCGATCGACTTCGTGGCCCATGCGGCCAGCATGGGCGCGCATGCGGTCCGGGCCGCCGATCTGGCCGCGCTGGAGGCCGAGATCGCCGCAGCGCGCGGCCGCGACATCCCCACCGTCATCGTGATCGAGACGACCCCCCGGCCCGGCCCCGGCGACGGGCTGGAGGGGGCGGGCCACTGGTGGGACGTGGCCATTCCCGATGCGGACACGACCGACGGCCTGCGACAGGCCCATGCGCGCTATCTGGACCGGATGGCGCGGCAGATCACGATCAACTGAAGGCGGACCCCGATGATCCTTTACGGCACCAACCCGATTGCCTGGGCCAATGACGACGACCAGTCGATCGGCGCCCATATCCCGACCGAGCAGATTCTGCGCGAGGCGGGCCGCGAGATCGGCTTCGACGGCATCGAGAACGGCCACCGCTGGCCCGACGATCCGCAGGAACTGAAATCCCTGCTGGCGGAATACGGGCTGCGCTTCATCTCGGGCTGGTATTCGACGCATCTGCTGACCCGTTCGGTCGCGGAGGAGATCGCGGCGGTCGGGCCCCATCTGGAGCGGCTGAAGGCGAACGGGTGCACCGTCTGCATCGTCTGCGAATGCTCGAACACGGTGCATGGCAGTCCCGACGTGGCCGTGAACGACCGGCCCCGGCTGTCGGCGGATCAGATGGCGGCCTTCGGCGCCAGGCTGGAGGAATTCGCCGCCTGGATGGCCGGGCAGGGGGTCACGCTGGCCTATCACCACCACATGGGCACCATCGTCGAAAGCCCCGAGGACATCGACGCGCTGATGGCCGCGACCGGGCCCGCGACGCATCTGCTGTTCGATGCGGGCCATTGCGCCTTCGGGGGCGGCGATCCGCTGGCCGTGCTGAAGCGCCACGCGGGTCGCGTCGCGCATTTTCACGCCAAGAACATCCGTCGCCCGGTGACCGAGCGGGTGCGCGCGGAAGGCCTGTCCTTCCTGCAGGGCGTCATGGCCGGGGCCTTCACCGTGCCGGGCGATCCGGAAGGCGCGATTGACTTCGTGCCGCTGCTCCGGATGCTGGCGCAGGCGGGTTACAACGGCTGGCTGGTGATCGAGGCCGAGCAGGACCCCGTCCTGCGCAACCCGCTGACCTATCAGGCGATGGGTCTCAAGGCGCTGAAGGCCGCGGCCCGCGAGGCCGGTCTGGACCCCCACGCCGATGGCTGAGCGCGCGACGCGACCCGGCCTGCGGACCTGCACCCGCGTGTGCGGCGGGGTCGGAGGGGCGACGGCCCCGACTGCCGGGACGACCCCTCGATGGGGTCGGCGCGGCAGGCCTGCTCCGGCAGGCGGACAGGAAAGGACAGGCGCATGACCCGACTTCTTCGACGGCCCTTCGGTCGCCACGGCGAGATACACCGCATCACCCCCGCCGATGCGGGCTGGCGGCACGTGGGCTTCCAGCTCCACGCCCTGCGCCCCGGAGACCGCGTGGCGGCCGCCACCGGAACGACCGAGGTCATCCTGGTGATGGTCGAGGGCAAGGCTGCCGTCCATGCCTCCGGGCAGGACTGGGGCGTCCTGGGCGACCGCGCCAGCGTCTTCGAACGCTCGGCGCCCCATTGCCTCTACGTGCCCCCCGGCGCCGACTGGACGGCCCAGGCCACGACCGACTGTCTCATCGCCGTCTGCGCGGCCCCCGCGGCGGGCGGGCGCCCCGCGCGGCGTCTGGGCCCCGAGGGCATCGTCCTGACGCAGCGGGGCGAGGGCAACAACGCCCGCTGGATCAACAACATCGCCATGGAGGACAGCGACGCCTGCGACAGCCTGCTGGTGACCGAGGTCTTCACCCCCGCCGGGCACTGGTCCTCCTATCCCAGCCACCGCCACGACGAGGACGACTTTCCCCGCGTCACCTATCTGGAGGAGACCTACTACCACCGCATCGACCCGCCCGACGGCTGGGCCGTGCAGCGGGTCTACACCGATGACGGCAGCCTGGACGAGGTGATGGCGCTTCGTGATCACGACGTGGTCCTGGTGCCGCGCGGCCACCATCCCTGCACGGTGCCGCCGGGCTTTCAGCTCTACTACCTGAACGTGATGGCGGGCCCCCGCCGCAACTGGCGATTCGTCCCGGCCCCCGAGGTCGCGCGCCTGTTCTGACCGGTCGCGACGGAACGACGCGGGTGCCGTCCTCCGGCGCTCGCATTTCGACGATGAGGGTATCGTTGCAGGACACCGACGCCTGCGACCGGGCCGAAGCCCGCCGCGGTTGCCCGGCGGTCTGCCTGTCTTCAAGCGGAAGGAGATACAGTGGTGAGCCCAACAGGATTCGAACCTGTGACCCACTGATTAAAAGTCAGTTGCTCTACCAACTGAGCTATGGGCCCATCACGAGGCGCTTCCTAGGGGGGGTGGCCGGTGGCGTCAACCCGAAAAATGATCCATCTGGCGATTTCCCGTCGCAGGGCGTATAGGGCGCGCATGACACAGACCCCACGCACCGCCCCTGACGGGGGGCTGCCCTTCCTGAAGATGCACGGGTTGGGCAACGACTTCGTGATCCTCGACCTGCGCGGCGGGCGGCCCCGGCCCGGCGCGGACCTTGTCGCGCGCATCGCCGACCGGCATCGCGGGGTGGGCTTCGACCAGCTGGCCGGGATCGAGGATTGCGCTGACGCCGATGCGCGGCTGGTCTTCTGGAACGCGGACGGGTCGCTGTCGGCGGCCTGCGGCAACGCGACGCGCTGCATCGCGCGCTGGCTGATGGACCGGACCGGGGCCGCGTCGCTGCGCCTGCGCACCGATCACGGGCTGCTTCTGGCCGAGGATGCCGGGGGCGGACTGACGCAGGTCAACATGGGGCCGCCGGTCCTGGACTGGCGCGCGATCCCGTTGGCGCAGGCGGTCGACATCGACCACCTGCCCGTCGCGGGCGATCCGGTGGCGACGGGGATGGGCAATCCGCACATCACCTTCTTCGTGGCGGATGCCGATGCCGTCGATCTGGACCGCTTCGGCCCGGAGCACGAGCATCACCCGCTGTATCCGCAGCGCACCAATGTCGAGGTCGTGCAGGTCCTGTCGCGCGACGCGATCCGGCTGCGCATCTGGGAACGGGGGGCGGGGCCGACGCTGGCCTCCGGGTCGTGCTCCTGCGCGGCGGTGGTGGCCGCCGTGCGGCGCGGGCTGACCGAGCGGCGCGTGCGCGTGCAGGTGCCGGGCGGCGAACTGCTGATCGACTGGCGCGAGGATGGCGTCTGGATGGAGGGGCCGACCGCCATCGTCTTCGAGGGGCGCCTGACGCCCGCGTGGCTGGCATGAGCGCGCCGGTCTTCTCCACCTTGGGCTGTCGCCTGAACGCCTATGAGACCGAGGCCATGCGCGAGATGGCCGAGGCCGCGGGCCTGTCCGGCGCGGTCGTGGTGAACACCTGCGCCGTCACCGCCGAGGCCGTCCGCAAGGCCCGCCAGGAGATCCGCCGCCTGTCGCGCGAGAACCCCGGCGTGCCGGTCATCGTCACCGGCTGCGCCGCCCAGACCGAGCCCGAGACCTTCGCCGCCATGCCCGAGGTCACCAAGGTCATCGGCAACCATGAGAAGATGCAGCCCGCGACCTGGGCCTCCCTGCGCGCTCCCGACCTGATCGGCGAGACCGAGAAGGTGGTCGTGGACGACATCATGTCGGTGCGCGAGACTGCGGGCCATCTGATCGACGGGTTCGGGCGGCACCGCGCCTATGTGCAGGTCCAGAACGGCTGCGATCATCGCTGCACCTTCTGCATCATTCCCTTCGGCCGCGGCAATTCCCGGTCGGTCCCGGCGGGCGTCGTGGTCGAGCAGATCAAGCGCCTGGTCGGGCGCGGCTTCAACGAGGTCGTGCTGACCGGGGTGGACCTGACCAGCTGGGGCGCGGACCTGCCGGGGACGCCGCGGCTTGGCGATCTGGTCATGCGCATCCTGCGGCTGGTGCCGGACCTGCCGCGCCTGCGGATCAGCTCGATCGATTCGATCGAGGCGGACGAGAACCTGATGCTGGCCATCGCGACCGAACCGCGCCTGATGCCGCATCTGCACCTGTCGCTGCAGGCGGGCGACGACATGATCCTGAAGCGGATGAAGCGCCGCCACCTGCGCGACGATGCCATCGCCTTCTGCGAGGAGGCGCGGCGGCTGCGTCCCGACATGGTCTTCGGCGCCGACATCATCGCGGGCTTCCCGACCGAGACCGAGGCGATGTTCGACAATTCCGTGAAGCTGGTTCAGGATTGCGGTCTGACCTTCCTGCATGTCTTCCCCTATTCGGCGCGCAAGGGCACGCCCGCGGCGCGCATGCCCGCCGTGCCCGGCCCCGCGATCCGTGATCGCGCCGCCCGGCTGCGGGCGGCGGGGGATGCGGCGCTGCGCACGCATCTGGAGGCGCAGGTGGGGCGGACCCATCGGGTGCTGACCGAAGGGCCCCGGCTTGGACGGACCGAGCAGTTCACCGAGGTGGCTTTTGACAGCGATCAGCCCGAGGGCGCGCTGATGACGCTGACCATCGCGGGGCATGACGGGCAGCGGCTGACGGTCTGAGCCGGCGTTGCTGGGGGGGCGCTGCCCCCCCGTCCTGCGGACTCCCCCCGGGATATTTGCGTGAAGAAGAATTGGCGGGTTGTCGATCCGGGGCGGGGCTTCTAGCCTCCCGCCCTGGAGGAGAGAGATGACCGTGATCCTGTATTCGCATGACAGCGCCCGACAGCATGTGACGCCCGAGGGCCATCCCGAGCAGGTGGCCCGTTTCGACGCGGTGATGGCCGCGCTGGAGGGGTTGCCGCTGGATCGGCGCGAGGCGCCGCTGGCCGATGAGGCCGAGATTTTGCGCTGTCATCCGGCCAGCTATCTTCAGGCGCTGCGGGATGCGGTGCCGGGGGCGGGGACGCGGCAGATCGACGCCGATACGCATCTGTCGCCCGGCAGCCTGGAGCCCGCCCTGCGGGCCGTGGGCGGGGCCTGCGCGGCGGTGGATGCGGTGCTGGCGGGGCAGGCGCGGGCAGCCTTCGTGGCGATGCGCCCGCCCGGCCATCATGCGGAGGCGGCGGTGTCGATGGGGTTCTGCCTGTTCGGCACGGTGGCCATCGCGGCAAGGCGCGCGCTGGACCATCACGGGCTGGAGCGGGTGGCGGTGCTGGATTTCGACGTGCATCACGGCAACGGCACGCAGGCGCTGCTGTGGGACGAGGCGCGGGTGCTGCTCGTCAGCAGCCAGCAGGCGCCGCTGTGGCCGGGCACGGGCGCGGCCTCCGAACGGGGGGCGCATGGGCAGGTGCTGAACCTGCCCCTGCCGCCGGGATCGGACGGGGCGCTGGCGCGGGCGGAGTGGCGCGGCGCGCTGGAGCGGATGCGCGACCTGTCGCCGCAGTTGGTGCTGATCTCGGCCGGGTTTGACGCGCATCGCGACGATCCGCTGGCCCAGCTGGACTGGGATGACGAGGATTACCGCGACCTGACGCGGGACATCCTGGCGGCGTCGGGCGGGGCGCCGGTGGTATCCTGCCTGGAAGGGGGCTATGATCTGGCCGCCTTGGGCCGCAGCGTGCGGGCCCATGTCGATGTGCTGCTGGAGGCCGATGCATGAGCGATATCAACACCCTCTCCTTCGAGGAGGCCATGCGCGAGCTGGAGGCCACGGTCGGCAAGCTGGAGACCGGCGAGGCGACGCTGGAGGAATCCATCGCGCTCTACGAACGCGGCGCCGCCCTGCGTGCGCATTGTGAGGCACGCCTGCGCGAGGCCGAGGAGCGGGTCGAGAAGATCACCGTGGCCGCCAACGGCCAGCCCGTCGGCACGACCCCGGCCGAGGGCCTGTGATGCAGGAGCGTCTGGCGCAGGTGCGCGCTGCCGTTCAGGCCGAGCTGGACCGCGCCATCGGGGCGCTGCCGCCGGGCGATCTGCGCGATGCGATGGCCTATGCGGCCCATGGCGGCAAGCGGCTGCGCGCCTTTCTGGTGATGGAATCGGCGCGGCTGCACGGGGTGTCCGACGACGCGGCCCTGCCCGTGGCAGCGGCCGTCGAGGCGCTGCATGCCTACAGCCTGGTCCATGACGACCTGCCCGCGATGGATGATGACGACCTGCGGCGCGGCCAGCCCACGGTGCATGTGAAATGGACCGAGGCCACCGCCATCCTGGCGGGTGACGCGCTGCAGACGCTGGCCTTCCAGCTGCTGACCGACCCGCGGATCGGGGCGGCGGAGGCGCAGATGCGGCTGGTCGCGGCGCTGGCGCAGGCGTCGGGGGCCGCGGGCATGGTCTGGGGTCAGGCGCTGGACATCGCCGCCGAGACGGCGGGAACGCCGCTGGATCTGGCTGCGATCACCGAATTGCAGGGGGGCAAGACCGGGGCTCTGATCCGCTTTGCCGCCACGGCGGGCGCGCGGATCGCGGGCGAGGACCCGGCCGCGCTGGACCGCTATGCCGAGGCGCTTGGCCTCGCGTTCCAGATCGCCGACGACATCCTGGACGTGACCGGTGACGAAACCGTGACCGGCAAGCGCGTCGGCAAGGATGCGGGTGCGGGCAAGGCCACCTTCGTGTCGCTGCTGGGCCTGGACGGGGCGCGGGCCGAGGCGCGGCGTCATGTCGCCGTCAGCATCGACGCGCTGGCGGCCTATGGTGCGGCGGCCGGAAACTTGCACGAGCTTGCGCGTTTCGTTATCGAGCGCGATACCTGAACGCCCGCCCCGAGGAGGGCCAGCCATGACCGATCGACCCAAGACGCCGATTCTGGACCGCGTGACCCTGCCGTCGGATCTGAAATCCCTGACCGACGCGCAGCTGCGCCAGCTGGCCGACGAGGTGCGGGCCGAGACGATCAGCGCGGTTAGCGTGACCGGCGGCCATCTGGGCGCGGGCTTGGGCGTGGTCGAGCTGACCGTGGCCCTGCACGCGGTCTTCGACACGCCGCGCGACAAGCTGATCTGGGACGTGGGACATCAGTGCTATCCGCACAAGATTCTGACCGGCCGGCGCGACCGCATCCGCACCCTGCGCATGGGCGGCGGTCTGGCGGGCTTCACCAAGCGCGCGGAGAGCCCCTACGACCCGTTCGGGGCGGGGCATTCCTCGACCTCGATCAGCGCGGCCCTGGGTTTCGCGATGGCGCGGGAGTTGGGCGGCGATCCGGGCGACGCGATCGCCGTCATCGGCGACGGCGCCATGAGCGCGGGCATGGCCTATGAGGCGCTGAACAATGCGGGCCACGAGGGCAAGCGCCTGTTCGTGATCCTGAACGACAATGAGATGTCCATCGCGCCCCCGGTCGGTGCGATGTCGGCCTATCTCACGCGACTTTACGCGGGCGGTCCCTTCCAGGAGCTGAAGGCCGTGGCCAAGGGCGCGGTCGGCATGCTGCCCGACGCCCTGCAGGAGGGCGCGCGCCGCGCCAAGGAGATGCTCAAGGGCATGACCGTGGGGGGCACGCTGTTCGAGGAGCTGGGCTTCTCCTATGTCGGTCCCGTCGACGGGCATGACATGGAGCAGCTGCTGCCCCTGCTGCGCACGGTGCGGGCGCGGGCCGACGGGCCGGTGCTGATCCACGTCGTGACGAAGAAGGGCAAGGGTTATGCTCCGGCCGAGACCGCGGCCGACAAGGGCCATGCGACCGGCAAGTTCGACGTGCTGACCGGCGTGCAGGCCAAGGCGAAATCGAATGCGCCCAGTTATACCGCGGTCTTTGCGCAGGGGCTGATCGACGAGGCGTCGCGCGACGACCGCATCCTGGGCGTGACGGCGGCCATGCCGGACGGAACGGGCCTGAAGCAGTTCGCGCAGCGCTTTCCGCGCCGCTGCTTCGACGTGGGCATCGCCGAGCAGCACGCCGTGACTTTTGCCGCCGGCCTGGCGGCGGGGGGGATGAAGCCGTTCGTGGCGATCTATTCGACCTTCCTTCAGCGCGGCTACGATCAGGTCGTGCATGACGTGGCCGTGCAGGGCCTGCCGGTGCGCTTTGCGATCGACCGGGCGGGGCTGGTGGGTCAGGACGGGCCGACGCATTCCGGGGCCTATGATATTGCCTTCCTGGCGAACCTGCCCGGCTTCGTCGTGATGGCCGCCGCGGACGAGGCGGAGCTGGCCCATATGGTGGCCACCGCCGCGGCCCATGACGACGGGCCCATCGCCTTCCGCTTTCCGCGCGGAGAGGGCACCGGAGTCGAGATGCCCGAGCGCGGTGAGGTCCTGCCCATCGGCAAGGGCCGCATGATCGCCGAGGGCTCGGGCGTCGCGATCCTGTCCTTCGGCACGCGGCTGTCCGAGGTGATGGCCGCACGTGAGGCGCTGATGGCGCGGGGCATCACGCCCACGGTGGCGGATGCGCGCTTTGCCAAGCCGCTGGACCGCGACCTGATCCTGTCGCTGGCGCAGGGGCACGACGCGCTGATCACCATCGAGGAGGGTGCGGTCGGCGGCTTCGGCAGTCATGTCGCGCACCTGCTGGCCGAGGAGGGGGCCTTCGACCAAGGCCTGCGGTTCCGGTCGATGGTGCTGCCCGATGCCTTCGTGGATCACGACGCGCCGCGGGCGATGTATGACGCCTCCTGCCTCAATGCCCAGCATATCGAGGAGAAGGTCCTGACGGTGATGGGCGTGCCCTCGCTGGCCGCGCGGCGGTCGGACCGGGCCTGAGGCCCGGCCCGGAGCCGCGATCAGCCGGGGGCGTAGCTGCGCACCAGCGCGCCTGCGATCATGCCCCACCCGTCGACGACGACGAAGAAGGCCAGCTTGAAGGGCAGCGACACCACCACCGGGGGCAGCATCATCATGCCCATCGACATCAGCACCGCCGCCACGACCAGATCGATGATCAGGAACGGGAGCGCGATCAGGAAGCCGATCTCGAAGGCGCGCTGGATTTCCGACAGCATGAAGGACGGGATCAGGACCGACAGCCGGTCCTCGGGACCGGTGCCGGGGGCGATCTCGGCCAGGTTGGCCAGCACGTCAGGGTCGGTGCGGGCGGCCATGAACCCCTCGAACGGGACGATGCCGCGCTGCAGGGCCTCGGCGATGCCGATCTGGCCGGCCTGAAGCGGCTGGCCCGCCACCGTCCAAGCCTCTCGCAGGACCGGGTCCATGATGAACCAGGTCAGGAAGATCGCCAAGCTGACGATCAGCATGTTCGGCGGCGACTGCTGCAGGCCGATGGACTGGCGCAGGATCGACAGAACGGTGACGATGAACGGGAAGGCCGTCACCATGATGGCGATGCCCGGCGCCAGCGACAGCGCCGTCAGCGCCACCACCAGCATCACCGCGTTGTCGCCCAGACCCGCCCCGAGCGCCTGCCCCAGGTCCTGCGCCAGCGCCGCGGACGGGGCCGCGACAGCCGTCAGGACCGCGAGGGTTCGCCAGATGCTCACACCGCCCCCGTGGAGCCCAGGACCCGGACGCAGAGCCGGTCCTCGGTGGTGCCGTCGCCGGTCAGCTCGCCCCGGGCGATGACCTTGTCGCCGACGCAGATCTCGACCCCGTCCTCGATCGCCTGATCCAGCACCAGGATGTCGTCGGCCCGCAGCGACGACAGCTGCGCCACGGTCTGGCGGGTGCGGCCAAGCCGGATGGTGACCTCGACCTGGATCGTGTCGGTGTCGATCAGATGCTTCAATGCGTCCATGTGCCGTCCTCCTGAGAGATTTCCGCGATCAGGCTGCGGATGTCATCCGCGATACCGTCGGGGGTGAAGTCGATCCGCCCGCCCTGCAGCGTGACGGTGATGCGGTCGTCGCGCGCGGGCTCCAGCACCACCGCGTCCAGCCCGGCCTGCGCCAGGCAGCGTTCCGCCAGCGGGCGCAGCCCGTCGCCGCAGGCGATGCGCAGCGTCAGTGCTTCGGTCCGTTGCGCCAGATGCGTGAGCTCGGCCCGCAGCGCCTCCTCCAGCCGGCGCGAGGCGGTGGGTGGGGCCATCAGGTCCAGCACCTGATGCAGGATCGGCGCCAGCGCGTCGATGGCCTCCTGCCGGATTTCGCGGCGGCGCGCCTCCTCGGCGGCCAGCCCGGCCGCGACCTGCTCCAGCCCCGCGACCAGGGCCGCGAGATCGGCGTTCCGTGCCTCGGCCAAGGCCTCGGCGCGGCCGTCGGCATGGGCCTGGTCCAGGTCGGCCTGCGAATAGGTGACCTCGACCCTGCGGGCGGCGACGGCGTTCGAGAAGGATTCCAGCTTGAACATGGCCAGGCTCAATTCACCTTCTCCTTGTTGTCGATCCAGCCGGAGAGGATCTTGACGCTTTCGTCATGACGCTCCTTCATCATGGCCTTCAGCCGGGCGACCGGGTCCGCAGGCGGCAGCGAGAGCGGTGTCTCGAGCCCCGGAAACTCGATCGGCACCACCCGGGGATTGTCCGGCGAGGGCTCGTCGTCGATCATCCCGTTCAGCCCGCCCATCATCGGCGGCATGGGCGGCAGGCTGGTGTCCAGCATCGGCAGCGGCGCGGGGGCGGGGGTGCGGTTGCGCATCATCGGGCGCAGGACCAGCAGGATGATCGCCAGCGCGAAGACCCCGATCAGCGCGATCCGCGCCAGATCGTTCAGCGCCAGCCGGTCCATCAGGCCGGGCTGCGCCAGGGTGCCGTCCTCGCCCAGGGCGGCGAAGGGCAGCGACTTGACGGTGATCTGGTCGCCCCGCGCCTCGTCGAAGCCCACGGCCGAGGCGACCAGCTCGCGCAGCGTCTGAAGTTCGGCTTCGGGGCGGGCGATCGCCACGGGCTGTCCGTCGGGGCCGGGCTGGGTCGTGCCGTTGACCAGCACCGCGACGGTCAGGCGGCGGGTCGAGCCGGGCTGGCGCTGCACCTCGCGGGTGACGCGGCTGACCTCGTAGTTGGCCTGGCTGCGGTTCTCGGCGCGGTTGCTCTGGCTGGTGTCGCCGGGCTGCTCCTCGGTGTCGGGCAGGTTCGAGGCGGCGGTCACCGCGCCGGATCCGGTCGAGTTGCTCTGGTCGGTCGTCTCCTCGGTCACGGTCGAGATCAGCGCCCGCTGCTCGGGGTCGAAGCGCTGTTCGGTCAGCAGCTCGGTGTCGGTGACCAGATCCAGGTTCAGCTCGACGATGGCATTGCCGACGCCGACATGAGGCTCCAGGATGCGCTCCACGTTGCGCTTCATCTCGGCAGCGCGGTCGGCCCCGGACTGATCCTCGGTCGCGGCGACGATGCCGCGCTGAGAATCGATGACGGTCACGCGCTCGGGCTGCATCCCCGGCACGCCGGACGACACCAGATACTTCAGCGCCGCCGCCTGTTCGCGGGTGATCGCGCCCCCCTTCGTCGTCAGCGTGACCGAGGCGCTGCCGTTCTGGTCGCGCCGGTAGCCGCGGCCGTTCTCGATGGCCAGATGCACGCGCGCGCTGGCCACGTTCGGCAGCGCCAGGATGGTGCGCGCCAGCTCGCCCTCCTTGGCGCGCCAATAGGCCGCGTCGAACATCTGCGACGTGGTGCCGAAGCCCGACATGCCGTCCAGCAGCTCGTAGCCGGTGCTGCCGGCGGCAGGCAGGCCCTCGGCCGCGAGGTCCATGCGCAGGCGGTCGCGCTGACCCGCCTCGACCCAGATCGCGTCGCCGCGCACCTCGTAGGGGACGCCCGCCCGCTCGATCCCGGCGATGACCTCGCCGGCCTGGGCGCTGTCCAGACCGCCATAGATCAGCGCCATGCTGGGCCGGTTCGCAAGCCAGGCAAAGCCCGCGATCATGAGGAATGTCCCCAGGAACGCGGCGCCCAGGATCATCTTCTGCTGAGAGCTTCGCTCGTTCCAGTAGTCCTGCAGTTTTTGCAAAACCGTCCCCCTTCGAATCATCGGACCATCGTCGTCTGACCCTGAAATGACATGGGCGATGTTAAGATTTGGTTAGTCGCGACCTGATATTTCGGTCTGGTCAGGACGGAGAATCACGATGACGGACATTGTTGCCGCAGCCCCTGAAAAGGCGCCCCGGAAGAAAGGATTGCTGGTTCCGCTGGCCGCGACGCTGGTCCTGGGCGGGGCGGGTTTCGCCTCCAGCTACCTGGGCTTCTGGTCGCCCGCATCCCTTCTGCAGGGCACGCCCGAACCGGAGGTCTCGACCGAGCATCTCAGCGTCGAGTTCATCGACATTCCCACGATCGAGATCGTGATTCCCGGCGGCCGCGCCCGCAGCCTGGTCCTGTCCGCCACCATCGAGACCGACACCAGCCACAAGGCCGAGGTGACCCACCTGATGCCGCGCGTCTCGGACGCCTTCACGACCTTCCTCTCGGGCGTGGACCCGGCCGCCTACGACAAGCGCGGCGTCCTCGAGGTGATCCGCGCCGAGCTGGTGACCCGGACCCGCTTCGTCCTGGGCGAGGAGCCGGTCAAGGACCTTCTGATCACGGAGTTTCGCTTCAAATGACCTTGGAACACATGATGCAGATTCTGCTGCTGGTCGCCTGTCTGGGACTGGGGGTCTTCTGCTTCAGCCTCACCCGGCGGCTGCGCAAGATGAACGACCTGGAAAGCGGGCTGGGCGGCGCCATCGCGGTGATGGCCGCCGAGGTCGACCGCCTGGAGCGCGCCATCCGCGCCGCCCGCGACGAGGCCACATCCGCCAGCGAGCGCCTGGCCGACGAGATCGAGACCGCGCGGCGCGAACGTGCGATCTGGGACCTGCGCCAGCGGATCGGCGCCGCCGCCTCCGAGGCCCCCGCGCCCCAGGTCTCGGCCCGCCGCCTGCGCAAGCGCGAGGTCAGCCATGGCTAGATACCTGATGCCCGCGCTGACGCTGATGTTCGCGCTGCCCGCCGGGGCGATGCTGTGGCAGGGGCAGGACCTGTCCCGCCTGTTCGCCGCCGTGGCCGCGCCGTCGGACCTCCTGGAGGGATGCGGCGACGTCCCCGAGGCCGTGGCCCTGGCCGAGGAGCTGCGCGACCGCGCCCTGCGCATCGAGCGCTACATGGAGTCCATCGAGACCCGCAAGGCGGAGCTGGTTCAAGCCGAATCGACGCTGCGCGAGCGCCTGGCCGAGCTGCGCGCCCAGAAGGGCAGCGTCACCGCCCGGCAGGACGGCGCGACCCAGGCCGTGCGCGCCGACATCGACCGCCTGGTCGCGCTCTACGACCAGATGAAGCCCGCCGAGGCCGCCGCCATCCTGACCAACCTTCCCGCCGAATTCGCGGCCGAGATCCTGATGCGCGTCCAGCCCGAGGCCGGCGCCCGCATCATCGCCGCGGTCGAGCCCCGCCAGGCCGCCCTGCTGACCGCGCAGATGGGCGCGCGCAGCGTCCGCAACCCATAAGGACCCCCGCAATGTTCGGTTTCGTCGGAATATTCCTCACGATCGTCATGGTCTTCGGTGGCTATCTGCTGGCCGGCGGCAAGATGGGCGTCATCCTGCATTCGCTGCCCTTCGAGATGATGATGATCATGGGCGCCGCCGTCGGCGCCTATCTGCTGGGCAATGATAGCCACACGCTGAAGGCCACGCTGGGCGGGCTGATCCGTGCCTTCAAGGGGCCCAAGTGGAACGCCCAGGATCACCAGGACGTGCTGTGCCTGATGTTCCAGCTGCTGAAGATCGCCAAGGAGAACCCCGTCGCGCTGGAGCAGCACATCGAGAATCCGGGCGAATCGCCGATCTTCACCGCCTATCCCAAGCTGGCGGCGGATCATCACGTCGTCTCGCTGATCGCGGACACGCTGCGCTCGGCCAGTTTGAACTACGACGACCCCTATCAGGTCGAGGACATGCTGTCGCGCCGCATCGCCGTCCTGAAGGAGGAGGAGATGCACGTCCCCCACGCCCTGCAGAACATGGCGGACGCGCTGCCCGCCCTGGGCATCGTCGCGGCGGTCCTGGGGGTGATCAAGACCATGTCCTCGATCGACCAGCCCCCCGCGGTGCTGGGCAAGATGATCGGCGGGGCGCTGGTCGGCACGTTCCTCGGGGTGTTCCTGTCCTATGGGTTCGTGGCACCGCTGGCCAATCGCCTCGGCGCGGTCGTCAAGCAGGACCTGGGGTTCTATGAGGTGGTGAAGTCGGTCCTGGTCGCGGGTCTGCATCAGCACGCCACGACGCTCTGCGTCGAGGTCGGCCGCCAGACCGTTCCCGAGCACGTCCGGCCCAGCTTCGACACGCTGGAAGGCGCCCTGCGCGAACTGAAGAAGGCCGCCTGACCATGCGCGCGGGCCTGCTGATCCTGGCGCTGTGCCTCGGAGCCGGACCCGTCGCGGCCGAGGGCATCGACGCGTTCCGGCGCACGGCCGACGACTGGCTGCTGTCGGGCCGCGGGCTGCCGCGCGAATATCGCGTGATGCTGATGGACATGGACAGCGCCGAACGCCTGCAGGCCATCGCCTATCTGCGCCGGATCGGCCTTCTGACCGAACGACCCTGGTCGCTTGACGACCTACTGCGCCCCGCGGCCACCAGAACGGAGCCCCGCGAATGACCCCTGTCGCCGCCCTTGCGGGCAAGTCGAGCAAATTCCTGGACGCCCCGCTGCTGGTCACGGGCGGCCTCGTTCTGGTCGTGATCTCGCTGGTGATCCCGCTGCCGGCCAGCGTGCTGGATTTCGGGATCGCGATCTCGATCGCCTCGGCGGTGATGATCCTGGTGATGGCCTCGCTGGTCGAGAAGCCCACCGACTTTCAGGCCTTCCCGGTCCTCTTGCTGGTCAGCCTGGTGATCCGCCTGTCGCTGAACGTGTCCTCGACGCGGCTGATCCTGACCGAGGGGCAGAACGGCAAGGAGGCGGCCGGTCACGTCATCAACGGCTTCGCCGATTTCGTGGCCGGCGGTTCGATCCTGGTCGGGATCACGATCTTCGCGGTGATCTCGGTGGTGAACTTCATGGTCATCACCAAGGGATCGGGCCGCATGGCCGAGGTTGCGGCGCGCTTTGCGCTGGATTCGCTGCCCGGCAAGCAGCTGGCCATCGACGGCGACCTGAACGCGGGCGCCATCGACCACCACGAAGCCAAGCGCCGCCGCATCAACGAACAGCGCGAGATCAGCTTCTTCGGCTCGCTGGACGGGGCGTCGAAATTCGTCAAGGGTGATGCGGTTGCGGGTATCGTCATCACGCTGATCAACCTGTGCGTCGGCCTTGCGGTCGGCATCACCGTCCACGGCATGCCCGTGGGCGAGGCGGTCTCGACCTATTCGCATCTGACGATCGGCGATGGTCTGGTCAGCCAGATCCCCGCCCTGATCACCTCGATGGCGGCGGCGCTGCTCCTGTCTCGCGGCGGCGCGACCGAGACGACCGCCGGACTGATGTCCAGCGAGTTCACCCGCAGCTGGCAGCCGGCCGCGATGGTCGCGGTCGCGATGGTCGTGATCTCGCTGGTGCCGGGCATGCCCAAGCCGCTGTTCTTCGGCATCGCCGGCGGCATGGGCTTTCTGGCCTGGAGCATCGCGCGGCGGCAGAGGATGCGCGACGAGGCCCTGCCGGAACTGCCACAGGCCGAGGGCACGGCGCGTCCCGCCGCCCGCATCGGCGACGTGCTGGACACCGACGACATCAGCGTCGAGATCGGGGCCGACCTGATCGTCACCGCGCTGGACCAGGCGCGCGGTCTGGGCAGCCGGATCAGCAACCTGCGCATCCACATCGCCCGCAGCTTCGGCCTGATCCTGCCCGACGTGCGCATCACCGACACCGACGACCTGCCGCCCGGCGACTATCAGATCCGCATCCACGGCGTGATCCGGGGCCGCGGCACGCTGCGCCCGGCCGAGATCCTGGCTCTGGGTCCCGACGCGGTGCTGGCCGACCTGCGCGGCGTCGCGGTGCGCGAGCCGGTCTATTCCAGCCCCGCGCGCTGGATCCAGCCCGCCGATCAGGAGGATGCGGCGACGATGGGCGCCACCATCGTCACGCCGATGGAGGTGCTGTCCACCCACCTGATGGAGGTGGTCAAGTCGAACCTGCCCGCGCTGCTGACCCTGGGCGCGATGCAGCGCCAGATCGAGGAGCTGAAGACCCTGTCCGACACCGGCCGCGCCGAACGCTATCGCAAGTATTTCGACAGCATGATCCCCGAGAAGGTCACGCCCGAGACGCTGCTGGCGATCCTGCGGGCGCTGCTGGAGGAGCGCATCTCGATCCGCAACCTGCCGCTGATCGTCGACGCCATCTGCGAGTTCCGCCATGTCGAGCAGGCCGAGACCATCTACGAACTGGTGCGCAAGCGCCTGCGCGGCCAGATCACCCAGCAGTATTCCGACGAGGCCGGCCGCGTCGCGGCCCTCCAGCTGCATCCCGCATGGGAGGCCGAGTTCGTGCGCGCCGATGCCGAGACCGGCCGGGCAGGCGGCGGCGCCATGACGCCCGCCATGTCGCGCAAGCTGATCGACGCGGTCCGCAAGGCCATGTCCCTGGCCGAGCCGGTGGCCCGCACCGTGCTGGTCGCCCCCGACCATCGACGGCGGATGGTGCGCGCGGTGCTGGGGGCGAACGGCGTCGCGGTTCCCGTGCTGGGGCTGGAGGAGATCGACCCCTCGGCCGAGCTGCGCCTTCTGGGCACGGTCGAGGCGGCGTGATGTGGGACCAGCTTCAGGCCATCGTTCCGGGCCTGGATTGGGCGCTGGTGCTGGTCTATGTGCGCGTGCAGGCCTGCGTGCTGGCGCTGCCGGGACTGGGCGAGCGGGTGGTCTCGACCCGCGTCAAGGTCGCCGTCGCGCTGGCCCTGACGCCGCTTTTGTCCGGGGTCGCGGCCGGACCGCAGATGCCTGACACGCCCCCGGGCCTGGTCGGGCAGGTCGCGGTCGAGCTGGTGCTGGGCACGGTGACCGGGTTGATGCTGCGCCTACTGACGCTGGCCATCGACATCGCCACGACCGCCATCGCCGCCACCGCGTCGCTGTCCCAGATCATGGGCATCCAGAACGAGATGTCGCCCCATCCCATCGGCAACATGCTGCATCTGGGCGGCCTGGCCATCCTGATGGCGATGGGACTGCCGGTGATGATGGTGGACCTGATGGCCGACAGCCTGCGCCTGTGGCCGCCCGCGGACCTGCCGCAGGTCGAGGGGCTGGTCATGGCGGTCGTGCGCATCATCGCCGACAGCTTCTGGCTGGCGATGCTTCTGGCTGCGCCCTTCACCTTGGGCGGGTTCCTGTTCCAGGCGTTGACGGGCGTCATCAACCGCGTGATGCCGGCCCTGCCGGTGGTCTTCATCGGCGCGCCTGCGGCGATCCTGCTGGCCTTGGGCGGGCTCGTGATCCTGGCGCCGCTGCTGGTCGGGATCTGGGCGGATGCCGTCCTGTCCTTCATGCTTCCCCAGATCCGGTAGGGCGCGGCCATGAGCGACGACAAGGACGACAAGCAGTTCGAGGCGACCGAGCAGAAGCTGCAGCGGGCGCGCGAGAAGGGCGACATCCCCCGCTCGACCGAGCTGAACGTCACGATGATGTATCTGGGCGCCTTCCTGGCTTTCGCGGTCGCGGCGGGCTTTGCCGTCCGGCACTGGCTGTCCATGGCCGAGCGCGCCCTGGGGTCCGAGGGCTGGTCCGACGCCGGCCCGGCCGCCATCGCGCGGGGGCTGGGCGCCTATGCCGCGATGGCCACGATCGGTCTGGCGGGCCTCGTCGTCGTGGCGATCATCCTGGGGCTGGTGGCCACGCGCAGCCTGATCTTTGCGCCCCAGAAGCTGGCCTTCGACATCAAGCGGATCAACCCCCTCTCCAATGCAAAGCAGAAGTTCGGCACGGATGGGCTGATCACCTTCGCCTTCTCTCTGGGCAAGGCGGGGCTGGTCTGCGTCGGGGGGTGGTTCCTGTTCGCGTCGCTGGCCGATCGCATCGCGGCCTCGGCCATGGCGGACGGGCAGTGGATCGGCGGGCTGGGCACGATCCTGGGGCAGGTGCTGCTGCTGGGGCTGGCGGTGTCGATCCTGTTCACCGTGCCGGACATGCTGTGGAAATGGTTCGACCACCGCCGCAAGAACCGCATGAGCCGTCAGGAGATGCAGGACGAGTTCAAGGATTCGGAGGGCGATCCGCACCTGAAGGCCGCGCGCCGGCAACGCGCTGTGGACATCGCCATGAAGCAGATGCTGGCCGAGGTGCCCAAGGCCGATGTGGTGATCGTCAACCCGACCCACTACGCGGTCGCGCTGAAATGGTCGCGGGGGTCGGGGCGCGCGCCGGTCTGCGTGGCCAAGGGCACCGACGAGGTCGCGGCCCGCATCCGCGCCAAGGCGACCGAGGCGGGCGTTCCGATCTGGTCCGACCCGCCCTGCGCACGGGCCATCCACGCGCAGGTCAAGGTCGGGGACGAGATCGACCGCAGCCATTTCGCGGCGGTCGCCGCCGCGATCCGATTCGCCGAGAAGATGCGTCAGAAGGCGCGACAGGGATGGTGACGAAGATCAGGCAGCTTCAGCAGCTGGAGCAGATCGCCCGCATGAAGGCCGAGCGCGAGCTGAAGGCATTCGCCGCCTTCAACGCCCACATGACCGCGGCGCGCCAGCGCATCGACGCGCTTCAGGCTGCGCTGACCCAGAGCTATGACAGCACCGCGCCGCTGACCCTGCCCGAGGCACGCATCGCGAATGCCCAGGCCGGTCGCGCCGCGCGCGAGCTGCGCCATGCCGACAGCGAGATGCAGCGGCTTCAGCCCCGCTTCGACCTTGCGCGCCAGCACGCCGCCCGAGAGTTCGGTCGCGCCGAGGCCCTGCTGGGCCTTGGTCGCGACGAGGCCGAGCGCCAGCGCAAGGAGCGGTTCTGAGCGCCCCGCCGGGTTGGACAGGCGCATCGCGGGGTGCTAGGCACGGCGCAGGTCCAAGGGGGAAAGCCATGCTGCACAGCGAACCGAACACCGACAGCCACCGCCGCATCTGGACCGCCGAAAGCGCGCGCGCGCTGTTCGATCAGCCGCTGATGGACCTGCTGTTCCAGGCGCAGACCGTGCATCGGCAGCATTTCGACCCGAACCGCGTGCAGCTGAGCCGGCTTCTGTCGATCAAGACCGGCGGATGCCCCGAGGATTGCAGCTATTGCAGCCAGTCAGCCCGGCACGAGTCCGGCCTGTCAGCCTCCAAGCTGATGGAGGTGCAGCGCGTTCGGGCCGAGGCCCGGCGCGCGCGGGACGCCGGCGCCACGCGGTATTGCATGGGCGCCGCCTGGCGCAGCCCCAAGGCGCGGGACATGCCGCAGATCATCGCAATGATCGAGGGGGTGAAGGCCCTGGGGATGGAGACCTGCATGACGCTGGGCATGCTGGATGCGGATCAATCGGCGCAGCTGGCCGAAGCGGGGCTGGATTACTACAACCACAATATCGACACGTCCGAGGCGCATTATGCCAACGTGATCACGACCCGGACCTTTGCCGAGCGGATCGATACGCTGGAGAATGTGCGCCAGGCCGGGATCAAGGTCTGTTCCGGCGGCATCCTGGGCCTGGGCGAGGGGCAGCAGGACCGCGTTGACATGCTGGTGACGCTGGCCAACCTGCCCTCGCCGCCGGACAGTGTGCCGATCAACATGCTGATCCCCGTCGCGGGAACGCCCCTTGAGGATGCCGCGCCGGTCGATCCGATCGACTTCGTGCGCACCATCGCCACGGCGCGGATCATGATGCCGCGCAGCCATGTGCGTCTGTCGGCGGGACGGACCGCGATGTCGGACGAGATGCAGGCGATGTGCTTTTTCGCGGGGGCGAATTCGATCTTTGTCGGCGACACGCTGCTGACCAAGGACAATCCCGAGGAAGAGAGCGACATGCGGCTGTTCGCAAAGCTGGGCCTGCAGCCGATGGTCGTCCATGAGCATGCGCCCGACGAGGCGCGCCGGGAGGCGATGCTGGCGGCCGATCCGGCCATCCCGATCCTGCGCTGAGGGCCGGGGGTTTCACCCCCGGACCCCCAGGATATTTGAGTGAAGAAGAAGGGGCAGGGCGTGGACCGGCTGGCGTTCTATCGGCGGGATCTGGCGGCGCTGGCGGGCGAGGCGCGGCTGCGGTCGCTGAACCCGCGGCGGGGGATCGATTTTTCGTCGAACGATTACATCGGGCTGGCGCAGTCACCCCGGATGGTGGCGGCGGTGCGGCGCGGGCTGGACGCGGCGCCAGTGGGTGCGGCGGGGTCGCGTCTGTTGCGGGGCGAGACTGAGGTGCAGGCGCGGTTCGAGGCGGAGGCCGCGCGGTTCTTCGGGGCCGAGGCGGCCTTGGGATTCGGCGGCGGGTATGTGGCGAATTTTGCCGTGATCACGACCCTGCCGCAGCGGGGCGATCTGCTGCTGATGGATGCGCTGTCCCATGCCAGCACGCACGAGGGGGCGCGGGCCGGGCGGGCCGAGGTCGCGATCTTTCGGCATGGCGATGTCGGGCATGCCGAGGATGTGATCACGCAGTGGCGGGGCCGGGGCGGGGCCGGGGCGGTCTGGATCGCGGTCGAGAGCCTCTACAGCATGGACGGGGACCGGGCGCCGCTGGACGATCTGATGGGTCTGGCGGATCGGCATGGCTTCCTGATGGTGGATGAGGCGCATGCGACAGGTGTCTTCGGGCCGGAGGGGCGCGGCTTGGCGCATCATCTGGAGGGGCGCGAGAATGTCGTGACCCTGCATACCCTGGGCAAGGCCCTGGGCGGGTCGGGGGCGCTGATCTGCGGGGCGCGGGTGCTGATCGATTTCCTGGTGAACCGCTGTCGGCCGTTCATCTTCGCGACCGCGCCCTCCCCGCTGATGGCGGTGGCGGGACTGGAATCGCTGGCGATCCTGCGCGATGAGCCGTGGCGGCAGGCCACGCTGGCGGGCCATGTCGCGGACTTCGGAGCCGAGATGGCGCGGCGTCTGCCGCAGGTGCCGGTCAGCGGCAGCCAGATCGTGCCGCTGATCGTGGGGCCGAACGCCCAGACCATGGCCCTTGCCGCGGCGGTGCAGGCGCGGGGGTTCGACGTGCGGGGCATCCGCCCGCCCACCGTGCCGCAGGGGACTGCGCGGCTGCGGGTCTCATTGACGCTGAACGCCACGCGGGCAGAAGTGATCCGCCTGGCCGAGACGCTGGAGGAGCTATGGCCCGATTTGTGATCACAAGCACCGGCACCGATGTCGGCAAGACGGTCTTTGCGGCCGGGCTCTGCGGGCTGATCGGGGCGGAGTATTGGAAGCCCGTGCAGTCCGGGCTGGCCGGGAACGTGCCGAATGACGGCGCGGAATGGCCCCTCGGCGCGGCCCAGCCCGGCACCGACCGCGCGGAGGTCGAGCGTCTGTCGGGCGCGCGCACCCACCCCGAGGCGGTTCTGCTGCGCGAGGCGCTGTCGCCGCACCGGTCGGCGGAGCTGCAGGGGGTGGTTCTGGAGCCGCAGACCTGGGCTATTCCCGAGGCGCAGGATCTGGTGATCGAGGGTGCCGGCGGCGCGCTGGTGCCGGTCACGCGGGAGGTGCTTTACGCCGATATGTTCGCGCGGTGGCAGGTTCCGGTGATCGTCGTCTGCGCGACGGGCCTGGGCACGATCAGCCACAGCCTGACAGCGCTGGAGAGTCTGCGGGCGCGGGCCGTGCCGGTGCATGGCGTGGCCTTCGTCGGTCCCGCCAATGACGACAACATGGCGACCATCGGGCAGATCGGGCGGGTGCGGGTGCTGGGGCGCCTGCCGGTCCTGGAGCGTCTGCACCGCGACAGCCTGTCGGCGGCGATGCGGGCCGCTTTCCGGGCAGAGGATTTCGCATGAGCGCCGTCTGGCATCCGTTCTTTCAGCACGGCACCGAACCGGCCCCGCCACGGGCCACGGGCAGCGCGGGGGCCTTCATCGACACCGATCGCGGGCGGCTTCTGGACGGAATCAGCAGCTGGTGGGTGGTCACGCATGGCCACAACCAGCCCGAGATCGTCGAGGCGATCCGCGAGACCGCCGGGCGGCTGGATCAGGTGATCTTCGCCGGGCTGACCCACGGCCCGGCGGAGGAACTGGCCGAGGCGCTGGTGGCGATGACGCCCGCGGGGCTGGACCATGTGTTCTACAGCGACAGCGGATCGACCGCGGTCGAGGTCGCGCTGAAGATGGCCCTGGGCTACTGGCGCCATGAGGGCGACGGGCGCCACCGCATCGCGGTGATCGAGGACAGCTATCACGGCGACACCATCGGCACGATGAGCGTGGGCGAGCGCGGCGTGTTCAATGCCGCCTATGACCCGCTGATGTTCGGCGTGGACCGGCTGCCCTTCCCCGAGGGCGACGGCGCCGCGACGCTGGCGGCGTTCGAGGCGCTGGCGGCCAGCGGGCGGATGGCGGCGATCATTCTGGAGCCGCTGGTGCTGGGCGCGGGGGGGATGCGCATGTATTCGCCCCGCGTGCTGGCCGGGCTGCGGGCGATCTGCGACCGCCATGACGTGCTGATGATCGCGGATGAGGTGATGACCGGATGGGGGCGGACGGGGCGCCTCTGGGCCTGTGATCACGCAGGGGTAGCGCCGGATATCCTCTGCACCTCCAAGGGCTTGACCGGGGGTGTGGTGCCGCTGGCCGCGACGCTGGCCACGGCGCGGATCTTTGACGCGCATCGGTCCACGGACCGGCGGCGGACCTTCTATCATTCGTCCAGCTACACCGCGAACCCCATCGCCTGCGCGGCGGCGCTGGCGCAGGTGCGGCTGTGGCAGGCCAGCCCGATGCAGGCCCAGCTGGACGCGCTGTCCGCGATGCAGGCCGACCGGCTGGCGCGGCTGGACGGGCGCTTCACCAACATCCGCCAATGCGGCACCATCGCCGCGGCCGATCTGGTCGTCCCCGAGGGCGGCTACCTGTCCGAGGTCGGGCCGCGGATGCGGGCGCATTGCCTGGATCGCGGCGTGCTGCTGCGGCCCTTGGGGAACACGGTCTATGTGCTGCCGCCCTATTGCGTGACGGGCGAGGATCTGGACGCGGCCTGGGGCGCGGTCACCTCATTCCAGGTCTAGATCGACCCAGACCAGCCTGCGATGCGAGGCCAGCGCCACGAATTCGGCCAAGGGATCGTCGGGCGCGGGCCATACCACGCCCGCGTCCAGCACGCGCAGCGCTGTCGCGGGCAGCACATAGTCCAGCCGCAGGTTCCCCGGCGCGCGCGCATATTCCGCCGTGTCCAGCGCCGGATCGCCCCGATGCGCGGCGTTCGGCCCGGTCTGGGGTGGTTGCCAGGCGCCGCGGGGCTGCGGATCCTGCGTGACGGCCAGCAGGGCCTTCAGCGCCGCCGGATCGCCGTCGCCATCCGCCGCGTCCAGGTTCACGTTGCCCAGGATCACGAAGGGCGCGTCGGGCAGGTGGCCCAGCCAGAAGGCGGCCTCGTCATGGTTGCGGGGCGTGTTGCGCGGCTCGAAGGCCGGGGGGGTGGCCGCGAAGGCCAGCAGGTGCAGCGGCCCGGCAGGCGTGGTCAGCGCCACGTCCCAATGCGCGGTGGTCGACAGGCGCTGGATGTCGGCATGGGGGCTGTCGGGCATGCGATTGCCCGGCATGTCGCGCCACAGCGCCTCCGTATGGTCGGTGACGCCGGCGATGGGCAGGCGCGACAGGAACGCCATGCCGCCCTGGCCGGTGAAGGCGCCATAGCCCTGCGCATCGCGCGCCCGGCCCGCGCGCCCGTCGCCATCCATGTCGCGCCCGGTGGGCAGGCCGGTATTCGGCTGTGACGCGTGGCGGTGCGGCATCGGATGGCCCTGCGCCGCCAGCAGGTCGGCGAATGCGGCCAGCGCGCGCCCGTCCAGATCCCAGTCCAGCCCGGTCAGCAGGATCGCATCGGGCGCCGCATGGGCGATGACCTGCGCCGCCGCCCGGACCTGCGGATCGTCCCGCCCGATGTCGCGCAGGAGAAGCCCCGGCCCGTCCCGCGTCAGGCCGGGGTCCCATGTGGCGATGCGCAGGGTCTCGGCCCCCGCCGGCGTGGCGAGGACCAGGAGGGCCAGTGCCCTCAGATCCAAGGACGGGACTGCGCCATGGCGCCTTCGAAGGCGTCGATGGCGGGGGCCTTCTCCATGGTCAGGCCGATATCGTCCAGCCCGTTCATCAGGCAGTGCTTGCGGAACGGGTCGATGTCGAAGCCATAGGCCGTGCCGTCGGCGCCGGTGACGGTCTGCGACGCCAGATCGACGGTCAGGCGGGCATTGGCGCCCTTCTCGGCGTCGCGCATCAGCGCCTCGACCGCCTCCTGGGGCAGGACCACGGGCAGGATGCCGTTCTTGAAGCAGTTGTTGAAGAAGATGTCCGCGAAGCTGGTCGAGACGACGCAGCGGATGCCGAAATCCAGCAGTGCCCAAGGGGCATGTTCGCGCGAGGAGCCGCAGCCGAAATTGTCGCCCGCGATAAGGATCTGGGCGTCGCGATAGGCGGGCCGGTTCAGGACGAAATCGGGAATCTCGTTCCCGTCGCGGTCATAGCGCATCTCGTCGAACAGGTTCACGCCCAGGCCGGACCGCTTGATGGTCTTCAGGAACTGCTTGGGGATGATCATGTCGGTGTCGATGTTGACCAGCGGCATGGGCGCCGCGATGCCGGTCAGGGTGGTGAACTTGTCCATGATCTGTCCTTCAGGCGGTCTGCGCTGCGAGTTCGCGGATGTCGGTCAGGCGTCCGGTGACCCCCGCCGCCGCCGCCATCGCGGGCGACATCAGATGGGTGCGGCCCTTGTAGCCTTGGCGCCCCTCGAAATTGCGGTTCGAGGTCGCCGCGCAACGCTCGCCCGGCTTCAGCTGGTCGGGGTTCATGCCCAGGCACATCGAACAGCCCGCAAGGCGCCATTCGAACCCGGCATTGGTGAAGATGACGTCCAGCCCCTCCTCCTCGGCCTGCGCGCGCACCAGGCCCGATCCGGGCACCACCATGCCGCGCACGCCCGGCGCCAGCGTGCGCCCGCGCAGCACGTCGGCTGCGGCGCGCAGATCCTCGATCCGGCCGTTGGTGCAGCTGCCGATGAAGACCGCATCGATGGCGATCTCGGTCAGCGGCGTCCCGGCGGTCAGGCCCATGTAGTCCAGCGAGCGGCGCGCGGCCTCGACCTTGCCGCCCGCGAAACTCTCGGGGGAGGGCACGGTCGCGGTGATGGGCAGCGCGTCCTCGGGCGAGGTGCCCCAGGTGACGGTCGGCGCGATGTCCTCGGCGCGGATGGTCAGGACCTTGTCGAAATGCGCGCCCTCATCGCTGAACAGCGTCTTCCACCAGGCGACGGCAGCCTCCCATTGCGCGCCCTTCGGCGCATGGGGGCGGCCCTTGACGTAGTCGAACGTGACTTCGTCCGGCGCGATCAGGCCGGCGCGGGCGCCGCCCTCGATCGCCATGTTGCAGATGGTCATGCGGCCTTCCATGGACAGGCTGCGGATCGCCTCTCCGCAATATTCGATGACATGGCCGGTGCCGCCCGCGGTGCCGGTCTCGGCGATGATGCGCAGGACGATGTCCTTGGCGGTCACGCCGGGGGCCAGGCGGCCGGTGATCTCGACCTTCATGTTTTTGGACTTGGCCTGGATCAGGGTCTGGGTGGCCAGCACATGCTCGACCTCGGACGTGCCGATGCCATGCGCCAGCGCCCCGAAGGCGCCGTGGGTCGCGGTGTGGCTGTCGCCGCAGACGACCGTCATGCCGGGCAGGGTCCAGCCCTGCTCGGGGCCGACGATATGCACGATGCCCTGCCGGATGTCGGTCACCGGATAGTAATGCACCCCGAACTCGCGGGCGTTGCGGTCCAGCGCATCGACCTGGATGCGGCTTTCCTCGTTGTCGATGCCCTGCTGGCGGTCCAGCGTGGTGGGCACGTTGTGATCGGGCACGGCGATGGTGCGCTCGGGCGCGCGGACGCGGCGGCCGGTCATGCGCAGGCCCTCGAAGGCCTGCGGGCTGGTCACCTCATGGACCAGATGGCGGTCGATATACAGAAGACAGGTGCCGTCCTCCTGGCGATCCACCACATGGGCGTCCCAGATCTTGTCGTAAAGCGTGCGTGCGGTCATGGCTGAAGTCTCTCGGCTGTGATGCGGAAATGGGGTGAGGGGCGCGCAGCCGTCACCCCTGCGCGGTCACGCCCAGCATCTCGCCGTAGAAGCGGCCCGGCAGGCGGGCGCGGTCATGGATGTCGAAATAACGCATCATCGGGCCAGATTAGGCCAGCATCCGCCCGCTGGCAAGCGCGTCCGACCCCAGGAAAATGCCGCAGGCGATTGAGACGGGGCGAAAAGATGCTATGTTGGGGGAACCCCGGCGCCGGGGGCTATCGGCGCGCGGACCGGAGGATGAAACCCTGTCACAAGACGTCCCGTCGGCCGGTCGGCCGACCTCGACCGCGCCAACCAGCGACCAGATGCTGGATCTGGTGCTGAAATCCCTGGATGACGACAAGGCCGAGGAGATCGTGTCGATCGACCTGCGCGGCCGCACCGCCATCGCCGATCACATGGTGATCGCATCGGGCCGCAGCTCGCGCCAGGTGGGCGCCATCGCCGAGAAGCTGGCCGAGCGCGTCAAGCAGGTCACCGGGCGCAGCCCCCGGATCGAGGGCAAGGATGCCGGCGATTGGGTGCTGATCGACACCGATGACGTGATCGTGCACGTGTTCCGCCCCGAGGTGCGCGAGTTCTATCAGCTGGAGAAGATGTGGCTGCCGGCCGACGCGCTGGCCCGCGTGCGCGAGACCGCGCCGACCTCGGGCTATCAGCCGCAGGGCTGATGCGCATCGACATCGCCGCCGTGGGGCGGCTGAAATCCGGCCCCGAGGCGGCGCTGGTCGGCGACTATCTCCAGCGTTTCGCCAAGACCGGGCGCAGCCTCGGCCTGCCGCCCGTCTCGGTCCACGAGGTCGAGGATCGCCGCGCCGGCACCATGGCCGCCGAGGCGGAGCTGCTGTCCCGCGCCATCCCGCCCGGTGCTGCCGTGGTCATGATGGATGAACGCGGCGATCAGCCGACCTCGCCCGAATTCGCCGCGCGCCTGGCCGCCTGGCGCGACGGGGCCCGCGATGTCTGCTTCGTGATCGGCGGCGCGGATGGGCTGGACCCGTCCCTGCGCGCCCGGGCCGACTGGCAGATCAGCCTGGGCCGCATGGTCTGGCCGCATCTGCTGGTCCGGGTGATGCTGGCCGAACAGCTCTATCGCGCCGCCACGATCCTGGCAGGCTCTCCCTACCATCGCGCGTGATCCGGCCGCGCTTCTTCTTCACGCAAATATCCCGGGGGTCCGGGGGCTGGCCCCCGGTCCCTTGGTTGCCGCGCGCGCCCGGCGGCGATAGAGAGGGCAAAACCGCGAGGCTCCGATGACCAAACCCGTGATCCTGTGCATCCTTGACGGCTGGGGCGTCTCCGAGCGCCCCGAGCAGAGCGCGCCCGACCGCGCCGCGACGCCGCATTTCGACCGGCTGATGCGCGACTGCCCCCATGCCACGCTGACGACCTTCGGTCCCGACGTGGGCCTGCCCAAGGGGCAGATGGGCAATTCCGAGGTCGGTCACACAAATATCGGCGCGGGCCGCGTGGTCGCGATGGATCTGGGCCAGATCGACCTGGCGATCGAGGATGGCAGCTTCGGCCGCAACGAGGCGTTGGCCGACTTCACCGACACGCTGAAACGGACGGGCGGGACGGCGCATCTTCTGGGCGTGATCTCGGATGGCGGCGTGCACGGGCACCTGACCCACGTGCTGGCCGCGGCGCGGGCGGTGGCCGGGGCGGGCGTGCCGGTGGTCATCCACGCGATCACCGACGGGCGCGACGTGGCCCCCGACAGCGCGCCGGGCTTTCTGGCCACGCTGACGGAGGGCCTGCCGCAGGGCGCGCGGATCGGCACGGTCATCGGGCGCTATTACGCGATGGACCGCGACACGCGCTGGGACCGGGTCGAGCGCGCCTTCCGCGCCATCGTCGCGGGGGAGGGCGAGGCCGCACCCGATGCGGCGACCGCCATCGCCACCGCCCATGCGCGGGGCGAGATGGACGAATTCGTGACCCCCTTCGTGATCGACGGCTATGCCGGGGCGCGCGACGGGGACGGGGTCTTCTGCCTGAACTTCCGCGCCGATCGTGCGCGCGAGATCCTGTCGGCGCTGGGCGAGCCGGGATTCGACGGGTTCGACGCAGGCGCGCGGCCCGACTGGGCGATGATGCTGGGCATGGTTGACTATTCGACCCGCCACGACGCCTTCATGCGCACCGCCTTCCCCAAGCGGCAGGTGGTCAACACGCTGGGCGCCTGGGTCGCGGCGCAGGGTCTGCGCCAGTTCCGCCTGGCCGAGACCGAGAAATATCCGCATGTGACCTTCTTCCTGAACGGCGGCAAGGAGACGCCCGAACCGGGCGAGGACCGCCACATGCCGAAAAGCCCGAACGTCGCCACCTATGACCTGGCGCCCCAGATGGCCTCGGCCGAGGTGACCGAGACGCTGGTCGAGGTGATCGGGCAGGGCTACGACCTGATCGTGGTGAACTATGCCAATCCCGACATGGTGGGCCATACCGGCGATCTGGCCGCCGCCGCCCGCGCCTGCGAGGCGGTGGACCGGGGCCTGGGCCGCATGCTGGAGGCGCTGGACGCCGCGGGCGGTGCGGCGGTGATCTGCGCCGATCACGGCAATTGCGAACAGATGATCGACCCGGTGACGGGCGGCCCGCATACGGCGCATACGCTGAACCCCGTGCCGGTCATCGTGTATGGCGCGCCGGACGCGGTCGGGCTGCGCGACGGGCGGCTGGCCGATCTGGCGCCCACCGTCCTGGACCTGATGGGGCTGGAGAGGCCGACCGAGATGACCGGGGAAAGCCTGATCCGCCGATGAACGCGCGCCTTGTCCTGACGCTGTGCCTGGGGCTGGGTCTGGCCCCCGCCTTGGGCCTGCCCGCCCATGCGCAGGCCGATGCGCCGCAGCTGACGCCCGCCAACCGCGCCGTCGCCGATGCCGAGGCCGCCGCCGCGCTGCTGCGCGCGGCCTTGGGTCAGCTGGGCGAGGCGGTCAGCGCCGACGACCAGGTCGTGGCTCTGACCGAGGTGATCCGCGGCTATGAGCTGGGCCTGGCCGCGCTGCGCGACGGTTTGCGCCAGGCCAGCCTGCGCGAGGCCGAGCTGCGCGACCGCTTCGAGGCGCAGCGCGACCGCCTGGCCGGCGTGCTGGGCGCGATGACCGCCCTGCAGCAGAGCCCCGAATCGACCATGCTGCTGCATCCGGCGGGCGCGCTGGCCAATGCGCGCTCCGGGATGCTGCTGTCGGGCGTGACGCCGGGCCTGCGCGCCGAGGCGGAATCGCTGCAGGACGAGCTGGACGAGATCGCCACGGTGCGCGAATTGCAGGCCAATGCGGCGGGCATGCTGGGCAGCGGGCTGGCCTCGGTCCAGGAGGCGCGGCGGCTGCTGGCCAGCGCGGTCACCGACCGCAGCTCTATGCCCGTCCGCTATGGCGAGGAGCCCGAGGAGCTGCAGGCGCTGCGCACCGCCGCCCAGAGCCTGGAGGACTTCGCCACCGGAATCGCCCGGATGGAGGACGATGTCGGCCCGCCCATGGAGGATTTCGAGGGCGCGCAGGGCAGCCTGCCCCTGCCGGTGGTGGGCACCATCCTGCGCCCCTATAACGAACCCGACGCCGCCGGGGTCAGCCGGCCGGGCTGGGTCATCGCCACCGCGCCCGCGGCCTTGGTCCAGACGCCTTGGCCTGCGACAATCCGCTATCGCGGGCCGTTCCTGGATTACGGCAATGTGATGATCACCGAGCCGTCGCGCGGCTATCTTATGATCTTCGCGGGCCTGGCCCAGGTCTTCGGAGAGGTGGGTGACGTTCTGAAGGCGGGCGATCCGGTCGGGCTGATGGGGGGCATGGAAGCCCCCGCCCAGGAGTTCGGCTCGCAATTCGTCGCCAACGCCGCCCAGGGGGCGCAGGCCGGACGCAGCGAGACGCTGTATCTGGAGCTGCGCCAGGGCAACGAAACGCTGGACCCCGCCGACTGGTTCGTGCTGAATCCCGTCGTCGAGCCGCAACAGGACTGAGGCAGGAAAGACCGCCATGAGACACTATCTGATCGCAGGCCTGGGGGGCGTTCTGGCCGGAGCGCTGGCGACCACGCAGATCGCCGGACCGCTGCTGGCGCAGGAGACCGCCGAGGGCAACGCCTCGGTCTATCAGCAGCTGGAGCTGTTCGGGAACATCTTCGAGCGCATCCGCACCGACTATGTCGAGGCGCCCGAGGACAAGGAGCTGATCGAGGCCGCGATCAACGGAATGCTGACCTCGCTGGACCCGCATTCCAGCTTCCTGTCGGCCAACGACTATGAGGACATGCAGACCCAGACCCGCGGCAGCTTCGGCGGGCTGGGCATCGAGGTCAGCCAGGAGGAGGGGCTGGTCAAGGTCGTGGCCCCGATCGACGACACGCCGGCCGCCAATGCGGGCGTGCAGCCGGGCGACTTCATCACCCATGTGAACGGCGAATCCCTTCTGGGCCTGCCGCTGGACGACGCGGTCGAGATGATGCGCGGCCCGGTCGGGTCCGACATCACCATCACCATCCTGCGCGAGGGCGAGAGCGAGCCGTTCGACCTAACCATGGCGCGCGACACGATCAAGCTGACCGTGGTGCGGTCGCGCGTGGAGGGGCACGCGGTGGTGCTGCGCGTCTCGACCTTCAACGACGAGACCTATGACACGCTGCGCGCCGAGCTGGACAAGGCCGTCGAGGAGGCGGGCGGGATCGAGCGCGTCACCGGCTTCGTGCTGGACCTGCGCAACAATCCGGGCGGTCTCCTGAACCAGGCGATCAGCGTCAGCGACGCCTTCCTGGATGCCGGAGAGATCGTCAGCACCCGCGGCCGCAACCCCGAGGAGAGCGAGCGCTGGAACGCCGAGCCGGGCGATCTGGCGCAGGGCAAGCCGATGGTCGTGCTGATCAACGGCGGCTCGGCCAGCGCGTCCGAGATCGTCGCCGGCGCGCTGCAGGACCACCGCCGCGCCATCGTCGTGGGCGAGAAGTCCTTCGGCAAGGGCTCGGTCCAGACGGTGATGCCGGTGACCGCCGACAGCGCCATCCGCCTGACCACGGCGCGGTACTTCACCCCGTCGGGCCGCTCGATCCAGGCCTTGGGCGTGCAGCCCGACATCCTGGTGGCCCAGCCCGCCCCGGCCCCCGAGGCCGAGGAGGAGGAGGCCCGCAGCAACAGCGACTTCAGCCGGTCCGAGGCCGATCTGCGCGGTGCCCTGGGCAACGATGTCAGCGACGAGATGCGCAAGCAGATGGAGGAGGAGGCCGCCGAGGTCGAGGCCACCGCCGCGCTGCGCGACGACGATTACCAGCTGGCCTATGCGGTCGACGTGCTGAAGGGTCTGGCGGCGGTGAACTTCCGCGCCGACCAGGTGCCCGCCGCCGCCACCCCCGCCGTGACCGGCGAGGGTGCGACAGGGCAGGACGACGACGCGGCCGATCAGGGATGATCCCCGAGCGGACCGGGCCGGGCGGCCTGCCCTATCGCCCCTGCGCGGGGGTCGTGCTGATCAACCGCGCGGGGCTTGTCTTTGCCGGGCGGCGGATCGACCGCGCGCCCGACCAGCCGCCCGCCTGGCAGATGCCCCAGGGCGGGATCGACCCCGGAGAGACCCCGCGCGAGGCCGCCCTGCGCGAGCTGACCGAGGAGACGGGCGTGGATGCGTCCCTGGTCGAGGTTCTGGACGAGACACCGGGCTGGGTCTTCTACGACCTGCCGCCCGAGATGGTCGGCCGGATCTGGAAGGGCCGCTATGGCGGACAGTGCCAGAAATGGCTGGCGCTGCGGTTCCTGGGCCAGGACACCGACATCCGTATCGACACCGCCCATCCCGAGTTCGACCAGTGGCGGTGGATGCGGGCGGCGGATGTGCTGGACAGCATCGTGCCCTTCAAGCGCGCCGTCTATGCCGAGGTGCTGGGCGCGTTCCGCCCCCATCTGGCCTAGGGCGCGGTCCAGCGATCCTCCAGGATCAGCTCGTCCAGCGGCAGGCGCGCCGCCCAGCCCCGGCTTTGCAGTTCGGGCTGGCGGTAGAGTTCGGTGACATGGCCGATGCACAGATAGGCCACCGGCACGACATGGTCGGGCAGGTGCAGCAGGCCGCGAAGGTCGTCGGGCCGGAAGATGCTGACCCAGCCCACCCCGATGCCTTCGGCCCGCGCGGCCAGCCACAGGTTTTGCACCGCGCAGGCGGTGGAATAGAGGTCGGTCGCCGGGTCATGGGTGCGGCCCAGCACATGCGCCCCGCCCCGCGTCCGGTCGCAGGTGATGCACAGGTTGACCGGCGCCTGCAGGATCCCCTCCAGCTTCAGCGACGAATAGAGCGCCTTGCGGTCGGGAAAGCGGTCGGCGGCCTCGGCATTGGCCGATGCGAAGGCGTCGTGGATGCGCCCGCGCAGCGCCGCGTCGCGAATCAGGACGAAGTTCCACGGCTGCGACAGCCCGACGGACGGCGCGTCATGCGCCGCCTGCAGCAGGCGGCGCAACGTGTCGGGATCGACCGGGTCGGGGCGGAACTGGCCGCGCACGTCGCGGCGTTCGCGGATCGCGCGATAGACAGCCGCGCGCTCCGCCTCCGAGAACGGCCCCGCCGGGGCGAGGCCGCAGGCGTCGCTCACCGGCGCAGCTGGTCCAGCAGGATCGAGGTCGGATAGCCGTCCGGCGTCACGCCGATCGACCGCTGGAAGGCCGAGACCGATTCCATCGTCGCCGATCCGAACAGGCCGTCGATCTCTCCCTGATAGAAGCCGCGCTGCGCCAGGCGCTGCTGGATCTCCTGGCGTTCGGCGGTGGACAGGGTGCGGTCCTGGCGCGGCCAGGCGCCCTGGATGCCCGGACGGCCCGCGATGCGCTCCGCCAGATAGGACACGCCCAATGCGTAGTTGTCCGAGTTGTTGTAGCGCAGGATCGACCGGAAGTTGTCGGTGATGAAGAACGCAGGCCCCCGCGCCCCCGCCGGCATGATGATCGAGCCGTTGCCCGCCGGCAGCCCGCCGCCCGACATGGTGCGCACGCCCTGTGCCGACCAGTCGCCGGCCGACCGCCGGGTGCCCTTGCCGATCAGGCCCATATTGAAGTTGGCGGGCAGCTGAACCTCGGCCCCCCAGGTCGCGCCGCGCTGCCAGCCGCTGCGGGCCAGATAGGCCGCGGTGGAAGCCAGCGAATCGGTCGGATCCTCGGACCAGATGTCGCGGCGACCGTCGCCGGTGAAGTCGACTGCGTATTCCAGATAGGAGGTCGGCATGAACTGGGTGTGGCCCATCGCGCCCGCCCAGCTGCCCAGCATGTGCTGAGGGTCGGTGTCGCCCGCCTGCAGGATCTGCAGGGCGGCGATCAGCTGGTTCTGGAACATCTCTCCGCGGCGGCCGTCATAGGCCAGCGTCGTCAGCGACGGGATGATCTGCATCCGGCCGCGGTTGGCGCCGAAGTTCGATTCCATCCCCCAGACCGCCAGCACGATCTCGCGCGGGACGCCGTACTGCGCCTCGATCCGGGCCAGAACGGGCGACAGCTGCGCCAGCTTCTGGCGGCCGGTGGTGATGCGCACGTCCGACACGGCGCTGTCCAGGTACAGCCAGACGGGGCGCGAGAATTCGGCCTGGCGGCGGTCCAGGCGGATCACCTCGGGGTTGTAGCGGGCCAGCGCCATGGCGCGGTCATAGGTCCCGGCCGAGACGCCCGAGGACAGGGCGCGGGCGCGGAACTGCTGCACGAAGCGCTGCAGGCCCGCCTCGTCGCCGGGGGCGGCGGGGGGGATGGGGGTGACGGTGACATCCGCCGGGATCTGCGGCCCGCCCGCGGGCATGCGCGAGACGGGCGATGCGCAGGCCGCCAGCGCGCCGATCAGGGTGGTGGACAGAAGGAAGCGGGAAAGGGTCATGTCAGGTGCCTGTCTTGGACTGCCGAGTGGAATATGTCCGGATTTTGGGCCCGGATCTGGTCATTGCCCGGCAGTCTAGACCAAGCTTTCCCGCTTGGGTAGCACGGTTAATGCAGCAGCGATTCCGGGTCCGGCGCCTCGCCGAACCACGGGGTCATCTGGGCGATGATGACGGCGTTCTCGGCCAGGGCGCGCTCCATCAACGCGCGCTCGGCCTCGTCGATCTCATGGCCCTCGGCCAGCCGCTCCTCCAGCGTGCCGTAGCCGGTGACGTCCAGGGGGGCCATCTCGGCCTGCTTCAGGATGGCCACGGTCTCGCGCACGGCCTCGGGTTCGTCATGGCCGGCGGCATAGCAGACCAGCCCCGCCCCGGTCGCGCCCTTGGGCAGCCCGTCGCCCGCGCGCCTGCCCAGTTCGACCACCAGCGTGAAGACCTTCATGGCTTACTCCATCGGTTTGGCGCCGCCTTGGGCGCTGTCGGCCCCTTCGGGCCATTCGGGCGCCTGCCACATGCGGCCCCCGCAATCGGGACAGCGCGCACGGGTGGCGATGATCTGCGCGCCCGAGGGCGCACCGCAGAGGGAACAGCATGTCTGACCGTTCATCGCAAGCGCCTTTGCCGGGGCGGGCGGACCGTTCAGCAGATGCTCGGGCGGCAGCAGCGACAGGCCCGGCTGCGGCACGGCGCGGCGGAAGACCGACAGGCCGCCCCCCGCCTCCAGATAGGCGGCGCGCAGCTCTCCCAGGTTCGACACGCCCGCCAGGCGCAGCATCGCCTTGATCTCGGCCAGGCCCAGGTCGCGATGGCCGGCCACGTCGGACAGGATGCGCCCATCGAGGACCAACGCGATGGGCCGCCCGTCGATCACCCGCTTGGCGCGGTCGAAGCGCACGATCAGCCGGTCCAGCACCTTGTTCAGCGCCACGACCGTGGTGATGACCGCAATCGCGGCCAGTAGCGGCACGTCGGGATAGAACATCGCGTCGCCCACGGCGGACCCCAGGGCGATGACCAGCAGGAACTCGACCATCGATAGCTGCGCCACGCCGCGCCCGCCGATCCAGCGGATCATCAGCAGCGCATAGACATAGATGAGCAGGGTGCGGACCAGGATCTCGGCATAGAACAGCGGGGGATGCTCGCCCAGAAACATCCGGGCAAGGTCGAAGGGGATGACCGGTTGATCCATGAGGCGCCTTTCGCGGCGAAGGGGCCGCATCCCGCACAACCGCCGCAGGGGCGGGGGGTTCCACGCGGGCGGCACGCCCGCTAGGGTCCGGGCGGCAAGGGAGGTTCGGGGATGAGCGACAGTCTGGAACGGGTCCGCGCGGCCCTGGATGCGGCGGGGGTCGCGGCGGAGATCCGCGAGATGCCGGGCAGCACCCGCACCGCCACTGACGCCGCCGATGCGGTGGGCTGCGCGCTGGACCAGATCGCCAAGTCGATCATCTTTCACGGCACCGACAGCGACACCGTCCTGCTGTTCCTGACCGCTGGCGGAAACCGGGTCGATCCGGCCAAGGCCGCGGCGCTGGCGGGCGAGGCGCTGGGCCGGGCGGATGCGGCGCTGGTGCGCGCGCGGACGGGATTTGCCATCGGCGGGGTCGCGCCCGTCGGGCATCTGTCGCCGGTGCGGGCCTTCTGGGACCCGCGTCTGGCGGATTTCGCGCAGGTCTGGGCGGCGGCGGGAACGCCGCGCCATGTCTTTTCCATCGCGCCCGACCGGCTTCTGGCGCTGACCGGCGCACGGACGGGTGATTTTGTCGCATGAACCCGCCGCGGGGCGCGGCGCGTTGGGTGGGCCGAAGCCGAAAGGACGACACCATGACCCAACCGATGATGACCCTGAACGACGGCCGCTCCATGCCCCAGCTGGGCACCGGCATCTGGCAGATCGAGGATGCGGCCACCCCCGCCGTCGTGGCCGAGGCGCTGCGCCTGGGCTACCGGCTGATCGACGGCGCGGCGGCCTACAAGAACGAGCGCGGCATGGGCGCGGGCATCCGCGACAGCAGCGTGGCGCGGGACGAGATCTTCGTCACCTCCAAGCTGTGGAACGACGCGCAGGGCCATGACGCGGCGCTGCGGGCCTTTGACGCGACGATGGAGCGGTCGGGGCTGGATTACCTGGACCTCTACCTGATCCACTGGCCGCTGCCGGCGCTGGACGCCTATGTCGAGACGTGGAAGGCGCTGATCCGCCTGCGCGACGAGGGGCGCGTGCGGTCCATCGGCGTCGCGAACTTCCACGAGCCGCATCTGCGGCGCCTGATCGACGAGACCGGCGTCGCCCCCGCGCTGAACCAGATCGAGCTGCACCCGTCCCTGACGCAGGAGCACATGCGGGCGGTGAACAAGCAGTTGGGCATCGTAACGCAGAGCTGGACCCCTTTGGGGCGCGGCGACAGTTTCGACGCGCCCGCGATCCGCGACGCGGCGGCGCGCACGGGGCGGACGGTGGCGCAGGTGATCCTGCGCTGGCACATCCAGCACGGGCTGTCGGTCATTCCGAAGTCGGAGAAGCCCGAACGGCTTGCCGAGAACTTCGACGTGCTGGACTTCACCCTGACGCCCGAGGAGATGTCGGCCATCG
Source organism: Paracoccus sp. ME4 (assembly GCF_046736325.1). Classification (GTDB taxonomy): domain Bacteria; phylum Pseudomonadota; class Alphaproteobacteria; order Rhodobacterales; family Rhodobacteraceae; genus Paracoccus. The sequence continues at coordinate 2,868,890 of NZ_CP151276.1, read as the reverse complement.
ACGCGCTGGACCGGGGACATCGCACCGGTCCGGACCCCGACGAGTTCGACTATCGCAAGCCGCTCTGATCCAGCAGGCGGCGCATCAGGGGGCTGGCGGGGTCCGCCAGCGCCTCGATCACGTCGAAATGGTGGCGGCCGGGGTCGATGACGCAGTCCGTCGCCGCCCCCAGCCCCGCCCAGACATCCGCCAGCAGCCGCGCCTGGCGGATGAATTCCGGCCTTTCGGCCCCGCCGACCCAGGTGGTGACCGGGATGCCCGCGCGGGGTTCCAGAAGGGAGGGGCTTTCGGATGCCGCGTCGGCCGCGTCCAGGTGCAGCGTGTCGTTCATCGCCGTGCGCATCAGCGGGCGCAGGTCGGTCAGCGGAGAGATGGGCACGCAGGCCGTGACGCGCGCCGCCACCGCATCGGGCAGGACGCCCGGACAGATCATCCGCGCCGCCAGATGCCCGCCCGCCGAATGGCCACTCAGCGCCACCGGCCCCGCCACGCGGCCTGCGGCCTCCGTGATCTGGTCGGCCACGATGCGGGTCATGTCCGCAATGCGCGCATCCGGTGCCAAGGGATAGCCGGGCATCGCGCAGGCCCAGCCCGCCGCCAGCGCGCCGCCCGCCAGATGCGACCAGAGCGTCGGATCGAAGCGCATCCAGTAGCCGCCATGGATGAAGACCATCAGCCCGCGCGGGTCTCCCTCCGGCAGGAACAGGTGCCCCCGGCCCAGCTCCTGCGGCGGATGGGCGGCGCGGAAGGCCGCGGCCGCCTCGGTCCAGCGCGGGACGTAGCTGTCGGCGTTCGGGATATGCGCGCCATTGGCATAGGCATCGTCCCAATCGGTGATCTGATAGAGCATGGTTCCCCCTCTTTCGGGCAGCCAATCGCGGCGCTATCGTCGCGTCAAGAGGGAGCCCATGATGACCGATTTCACCAAGACCCGCGCCGCGTTCCACCTGCCGGACGGCATGACCTATCTGGACGGCAATTCGCTGGGGCCGATGCCCCGCGCCGCCGCCGATCGGGTGGCCGCGATGATGACTGACGAATGGTCGGAGATGCTGATCACCGGCTGGAACAGGGCGGGCTGGTATGTCCAGCCGCGCAAGGTCGGCGACCGCATCGCCCGGCTGATCGGCGCGGGCGAGGGCCAGGTCGTCATGGGCGACACGCTGTCCATCAAGGTGTTCCAGGCGCTGAGCGCGGCCCTGGCCCTGCGGCCCGACCGCCGGGTGATCCTGTCGGACAGCGGCAACTTTCCGTCGGACCTCTATGTCGCGGAAGGGATCGGGCGCGCCCTGGGCGCGACCCTACGCGTCGTGGCCCCCGAGGAGGTCGAGGCGGCCATCGGCCCCGATCTGGCGGTGCTGATGCTGACCGAGGTCGATTACCGCACCGGTCGCCGCCACGACATGTCCGCCCTGACCGCGCGGGCGCATGAGGCGGGCGCGCTGGCCATCTGGGATCTGGCCCATTCGGCGGGGGCGGTGGACGTGAATCTGCTGGGGGCGGATGCCGATTTCGCGGTGGGCTGCACCTATAAATACCTGAATGGCGGGCCGGGGGCGCCGGCCTTCATCTGGACCCATCCGCGCCATGCCGAACAGGCCGAGCCGATCCTGCAGGGCTGGATGGGCCATGCCGCGCCCTTTGCCTTCGACCAGGAATACCGCCCCGCGCCGGGGATCGAGCGGATGCGCGTGGGGACGCCCCCGGTCATCGCGCTGAGCGCGCTGGAGGCGTCGCTGGACATCTGGGATGACGTCGACATGGGCGCGCTGCGCGCGCGTTCCGTTGAGCTGACCGAGGCCTTCATCGCGGGGGTCGAGGCGCATTGCCCCGATCTGGTCCTGAACAGCCCGCGCGACCCGGCGCGGCGCGGGTCGCAGGTGGGGTTCCGTCATCCGCAGGGCTATGCGGTCATGCAGGCGCTGATCGCGGCGGGGGTGGTGGGCGATTTCCGCGCGCCTGACGTGCTGCGGTTCGGGTTCGCGCCGCTCTACAACGATCTGGACGACGTGGCCCGCGCGGTCGAGGTTCTGGCCCGCATCCTGCGCGAGGGCAGCTGGGACGACGCGTCATTCCACCGCAAGGCGGCGGTGACCTGAGGGAAGGGGGCTTTTCAAAAAGTTCGAAAGCGCTCACAGATCGGTACGATCTGTTGCGCCGGGGGTCCCATGCCGAAGCCTGTCCATCTTCTTGTCCTGATGGCCGTGCTGGCGGGACCGTTCCCGGCGGTCGCGCAGGACCTGCTGGTCACCGTGGTCACCGCGCGGTCCGAACCGCTGGCGCTGGACATGCAGCTCTCGGGGCAGATCGAGGCCGTGGACACGCTGGAGCTGGGCTTCCGGCAGGGCGGGCGCGTGACCGAGGTGCTGGTGGCCGAGGGCGACCGGGTCGCCGAAGGCCAGCCCCTGGCGCGGCTGAACGCGGTCCAGCAGGATCAGGCGCTGAACGTCGCCAATGCGGGACTGGCCGCCGCCCGCGCCGCGGTCGAGCAGGCCCGCCAGGCACAGGAGCGGGCCGAGGCGCTGCTGGCGCGCGGGGTCGGCACGCGGGCGGCCGCCGATCAGGCCGACCAGGCGCTGTCGCAGGCCGAGGGCGGGCTGGAGCGCGCCGAATCGGCCGCCGATCAGGCGCGTCGGGCGCTGGACGATACCGTGCTGCGCGCGCCCTCCGAGGCCGTCGTCACCGCCAAGCAGATCGCCCCCGGCCAGGTCGTCGCGGCGGCGCAGCCGGCCCTGAGCCTGGCCGCGCTGCCCGGCCTCGAGGCGGTGTTCCAGGCCCCCGACGATGCGCTGCTGCGCGGGGTCCTGGGCCGCGAGGTCCGGCTGGAGACGCTGGACATCGCGGGCCCGGAGATGACCGGCCGCGTCACCGAGGTCTCGCCGCTGATCGACCCCCAGACCGGCACCGTTACCGTGCGCGCCCGCATCGACGATGCGCCGGGCCAGACCGCGCTGCTGGGCGCGTCTGTGCGCGGACATCTGGCCATGGAGCTGGATCAGGGCGTCGCCGTGCCGTGGACCGCGCTGATGCGGACCGGCGACCGGCCCGCGGTCTGGACCCTGGACGAGGAGGATCGCGTCGCCCTGACCCCGGTCACCATCGGCCATTTCGGAGACGGGGTGATCCTGCTGTCCGACGGGCTGAGCGAGGGGCAGCGGGTGGTGGGCGAGGGATCGCAGCTGCTTTATCCGGGGCGCAAGGTGCGGCCCGTCGCGGAGGATGCGCCATGAGGGCGGGGATGATCGCGCTGATGCTGGCCTTGGCGGCGGGGCCCGCGGCGGCGCTGTCGCTGCCCGGCTGGCTGTCCTTCGGCGAGGAGCCTGCCGCGGTCGAGGGGCCGCCGCGCCCCGTGGTCAGCGTCATCGTGGACGACCGCGGTCTGGACGCGCGCTGGATTCCGGGCATGGTCGCGGCGCGCACGCAGGTGCAGCTGGGCTTTCAGGCGCTGGGCCGGATGATCGCGCGGCCCGTCGATCTGGGCGACAAGGTCGCGGCCGGGGACCTGCTGGCGCAGCTCTCGACCGACGATCTGGCCGCGACGGTGCGGGCCGCGCGCGCCGCCCTGGACGCGGCCGAGGTGCAGGAGCGCACCGCCCGCGCCACGCTGGAGCGCACGCAGGCCCTGGCCGCGCGCAACGTGGCCTCCGCCGCGCAGCTGGAGCAGGCCCAGCAGGCCGCCAGCGCCGCGACCGCCGCCGCCGATCAGGCCCGCTCCGAGCTGCTGCAGGCCGAGGATGCCGAAGGCTTCGCACGCATGACCGCGCCCTTTGCCGGGGTGGTCAGCGCCGTCTATGAGGCGCCGGGCGCGGTGGTGGGCGCAGGCGCGCCGGTGCTGCAGCTTTCGGCCGAGAACACCCCCGAGGTGGTGATCGACCTGCCCGAATCCGCGCTGGTCGGGCTTGGCCCCGGCGCGGTCTTCACCGTCTGGCAGCGCAGCGACCCGCAGACCGAGGTCACCGCCGTGCTGGACCGCATCGACCCCATCGCCGACAGCGCGACCCGCACCCGACGCCTGTATCTGACCCTGCCGCCCGACACGCCCTTCCGGCTGGGCGCGCTGGTCCGGGCGCGCTTCGGCTCGGTCGACGCGCCCTCCCTGTCGCTGCCGGCCGAGGCCATCGTCACCCGCGACGGCGTCAGCACCGTCTGGCGCGTCACCCGCAGCGATGCGGGCGCGCGCGTCGATCCGGTCGCGGTCGAGGCCGCCGCCCCCTTCCGCGGCCGCGTGTCCATCACGCGGGGGCTGGAGGCGGGCGACGAGGTCGTGATCCGCGGCGTCAATTCCCTGGCCCCCGGCCAGCCCGTCGGCCGGAGGCTGGAGCCGTGAGCACCCCCAAGACCCGCTTCAACCTGTCCGACTGGGCGCTGAAGCATCGCAGCTTCGTGTGGTTCCTGCTGATCGTGTCGATGATCGCGGGCACCATCAGCTATCTGAACTTGGGCCGCGAGGAGGACCCGGACTTCACGATCAAGACGATGATCATCGGCGCGGCCCTGCCCGGCGCTACCATCGACGAGACGCTGAAGCAGGTCACCACCCGGATCGAGACCAAGCTTGAGGAGCTGGACGAGCTGGACTTCACCCGCTCCGTCACCACGCCGGGTCAGGCGGTCGTCTATGTCGAGCTGGACCCGACCATCCGCGGCCCTGCCGTCCCCGAGGTCTGGAAGCGCGTGCGCCAGATGATGGGCGACATACGCCCTGATTTCCCGCAGGAATTCGCGGGCTTTCAGTTCAACGACAATTTCGGCGACGTGTTCGGCAACATCTACGCCTTCACCGCCGACGGGTTCACGCCGCGCGAGCTGCGCGACCGGGTCGAGGCGATCCGGCGGCAGGTCTCCGCGCTGGACGCGGCCGGCAAGACCGAGCTTCTGGGCGTGCAGGACGAGCAGGTCTTCCTGGAGTTCTCCGCCGCGCGGCTGGCGGCCCTGGGGCTGAACCAGTCGCAGGTGATCCAGACCCTGGCCCAGCAGAACGCCATCGCGCCGTCCGGAGTGATCGAGGCGGGCCCCGAGCGCATCCTGGTCCGTGTGGGCGGCCAGTTCGACGACGCCGCCTCCATCGAGGCGGTGAACCTGCGCGTCGGAGAGCGGTTCTTCAACCTCGGCGACGTGGCGACGGTCACTCGCGGCTATCAGGACCCGCCGCAATCGCTGTTCCGCTACAACGGCCAGCCCGCCATCGGCCTGCAGGTGGGCATGCGCAAGGGCGGCAACATCCTGGAGTTCGGGGCCGAACTGGAGGCGCTGATGGAGGGCATCGCCGCCGACCTGCCCATCGGCATCGAGATGGCCAAGTTCGCTGACCAGCCGCATGTGGTCGAGGACGCCGTGGGCCATTTCGTCAAGGCCCTGGCCGAGGCCGTGGCCATCGTCCTGGTCGTCAGCTTCATCAGCCTCGGACTGCGGGCGGGGCTGGTGGTGACGCTGACCATCCCGCTGTGCCTGGCGATCACCTTCGTGATCCTGGACCTCTACGGCATCACGCTGCAACGGATCTCGCTTGGCGCGTTGATCATCGCCCTGGGCCTGCTGGTCGACGATGCGATGATCGCCATCGAGACGATGATCTCGCGCCTGGAGATCGGCGAATCGCTGACCGATGCGGCCAGCTATGCCTGGACCTCCATCGCCTTCCCGATGCTGACCGGCACGCTGGTGACGGTCGCGGGCTTCATCCCCATAGGGCTGAACAGCTCGGCCGCGGGCGAGTTCACCTTCTCTCTGTTCGTGGTCATCGCGGTGTCGCTGATCGTGTCCTGGATCGTGGCCGTGCTGTTCGCGCCGCTGCTGGGCGTGACCTTCCTGCGGGCCGACATGGGCCATGCCCACAAGGGGCCGGGCCGGTTGCGCCGCGCCTTCCACGGGTTGCTGCGGGCGGCGATGCGGCTGAAATGGCTGACCATCGCCGTGACGCTGGCGATCTTCGCGACCTCGGTCTGGGGCATGCGCTTCGTCGAGCAGCAGTTCTTCCCCACCTCCGACCGGACCGAGGTGCTGGTCGACATCACCGAACGCCAGAACGCCTCCATCGCGCGCACCCGCGCAGACATGGACCGGCTTGAGGCAAGCCTTGCCGGCGATGACGACGTGCTGTTCTGGACCTCCTATGTGGGGCAGGGGGCGCCGCGCTTCGTGCTGTCGATGGACGTGCCGACGGCGGGTCCGAACATGGGCCAGATCGTGATCCAGACCCCCGACCTGGCCGCGCGCGACCGCGTCAAGGCGCGGCTGAACGCGCTGGCGGCCGAGGAATTCCCCGGCGTCGATATCTACGTGAAGAACCTGGAGATCGGCCCGCCGGTCGGCAAGCCGGTCCAGTACCGCGTCAGCAGCCCCGACAGCGACGCCGCCCGCGACGCGGCCCGGGGCCTGGCCACCGTCATGGCGACCGAGCCGCGCCTGCGCGACATCGCCCTGGACTGGAACGAGCCCGCACGCATGGTCCGGCTGGTCGTCGACCAGGACCAGGCCCGCCAGCTGGGCGTGACCAGCGCGGACATCGCCCAGGCCCTGTCGGCGCTGTTCAGCGGGGCGGGCGTGACGCAGCTGCGCGACGACATCTTCCTGATCGACGTGGTCGCGCGGGGCCAGGCTGATGACCGCCAGTCGCTGGCGTCGATCCGCAACCTGCAGCTGAACCTGCCCGACGGGCGGGTGGTGCCGCTGGCCGCGCTGGTGACGCTGGAATACGGCTCCGAACAACCGCTGATCATGCAGCGGAACGGCCTGCCCACGGTGACGGTCAAGGCCGCCATCGCCACCGCCGACCAGCCCGCGACCCTGGTCGCCGCGCTGGCGGGCCAGGTGGCCGAGTATCAGGCGACCCTGCCCCCGGACGTCCGCGTCGAGGTCGGCGGCAGCGTGGAGAGCTCGGCCGACAGCCAGGCGCCCATCGCCGCCGTGGTGCCGGTCATGCTGCTGATCATGGCCGTGCTGGTCATGGCGCAGATGCAGAGCTTCCGGATGTCGCTGGTGGTGATCGCCGCCGCCCCCTTGGGCCTGATCGGCGTGGTGGCGGTGCTGGTGCCCTTCGGCGTGCCGATGGGCTTCGTGGCGATCCTGGGAATCCTGGCGCTGATCGGCATCCTGATCCGCAACTCGGTCATCCTGGTCCACGAGATCCAAGAACTGCTGCAAAAGGGCCGCAGCCAGTGGGATGCCGTGTTCGAGGCCTCGGACAGCCGGGCGCGCCCGATCCTGCTGACGGCTGCGGCCGCGTCGCTGGCGCTGATCCCGATCTCGCGGCAGGTGTTCTGGGGGCCGATGGCCTATGCGATGATGGGCGGCATCATCGCCGGCACGCTAGTCACGCTGGTCTTCGTGCCGGCGCTCTACTGTGCTGTGTTCCGCGTCAAGCCGCCGCGTTCCTGACCACCGCAGCCTTAACGCGGTGGGCGGGGGGTCCGGGGGGCGGCAGCCCCCCGGCCGTCGCGGGACGCGCAAAGCGCCCCGGAACCCTTGTTCCGGGGCGCCCGTGCCTCACTCGGCCGCGTCGCGTTTGGGCAGGACCCAATCGGGGCGCGGGAAATGGCAGGTATAGCCGTTGGGGAACCGCTCCAGATAATCCTGATGCTCGGGCTCGGCCTCCCAGAAATCGCCCACCGGCTCGACCTCGGTCACCACCCGTCCCGGCCAGATGCCCGACGCATCCACATCCGCGATCGTGTCCAGCGCGACCTGCTTCTGCGCCTCGTCGACGTAGTAGATGGCCGAGCGATAGCTGCGCCCGATATCGTTGCCCTGACGGTTCGCCGTCGAGGGGTCGTGGATCTGGAAGAAGAACTCCAGCAGCCGCCGATAGGTGATCAGGTCCGGGTCGAACATGATCTCGATCGCCTCGGCGTGATCGCCGTGGTTGCGATAGGTCGCATGCGCCACATCGCCGCCGCTATAGCCCACCCGGGTCGAGACCACCCCCGGCAGCCGCCGGATCAGATCCTGCATCCCCCAGAAGCAGCCGCCCGCCAGAACCGCGCGCTCAGCCATGATGCGCCTCCTCGACCTGCGCCAGATACTCGCCGTAACCCTCGGCCTCCATCCGGTCCTTGGGCACGAAACGCAGCGAGGCCGAGTTGATGCAGTAGCGCAGCCCCCCTTGGTCGCGCGGACCGTCGGGGAAGACATGGCCCAGATGGCTGTCGCCGTGCCTCGAACGCACCTCGACCCGGACCATGCCGTGGCTGGTGTCGCGATGCTCGGTCACGTTGCCCTCCACCGGCTTGGTAAAGGCCGGCCAGCCGCAGCCCGAATCGTATTTCGCCGCGCTGACGAACAGCGGCTCTCCCGAGACGACATCGACATAGAGGCCCGGTTCGAAATGGTGGTCGTATTCGCCGGTGAAGGCCCGTTCGGTGCCGTTCTCCTGGGTGACGCGATACTGCTCCGGGGTCAGCCGGGCGATCGCGTCGGGGGTTTTCTCATAGGCCATCGTTTCCTCCACGAATGGGCGGTTCGATCCCCTATATGGGAAGCGCCCCGCCCTTCCGCAAAGGTCACAGGCGCGAAACGGCCTCTTTCGCGGCCTGATATTCCGCCGCCAGCCGGTCGATGCGCGCGCCCGCCGGTTCCACCGACCGCACCGCGCCGATGCCCTGGCCCGCGCCCCAGATGGTGGACCAGGCCTTGGGCTTCGACGACCCGCTGCCGAAGTTCATCGCGCTGGCATCGGCCCCCGCCAGGTTCTCCGGGTCCAGCCCCGCCTTGCGGATCGACGGCGCCAGATAATTGCCCGACACGCCCGTGAACAGCGACGATGTCACGATGTCCTCCGCCGTGCTGTCCACGATCATCTGCTTGTAGTCGGGCTGGGCGTTCGCCTCCTCGGTCGCGATGAAGGGGCTGCCGATATAGGCCAGATCCGCCCCCATCACCTGCGCCGCCAGCACCGCGCGCCCGGTGGCGATCGAGCCCGACAGCAGCAGCGGCCCGTCGAACCACTCCCGGATCTCCTGGATCAGGGCGAAGGGCGATTGCGGCCCGGCATGGCCCCCCGCGCCGGCGGCCACCGCGATCAGGCCGTCGGCGCCCTTCTCGATGGCCTTCTTCGCGAACATGTTGTTGATGATGTCATGCAGCGCGATGCCGCCGCAGTCATGGGCGGCCTGGTTCACCTCGACCCGCGCGCCAAGCGAGGTGATCCAGATCGGCACCTTGTGGCGGTGGCAGATCTCGATGTCGCGCTCCAGCCGGGCGTTGCTGCGATGGACGATCTGGTTGACCGCGAAAGGGGCGGCGGGGTGGTCGGGGTTCGCCTGGTTGTGACGGTCCAGCTCCTCCTCGATCCGGGTCAGCCAAGCGTCCAGCATGGACGGCTCGCCGTCCTTTTCGCGGGCGTTCAGCGCCGGAAAGCTGCCGACGATGCCCGCCTTGCACTGCGCGATGACCAGGTCGGGCCCCGAGACGATGAACATGGGTGAGGCGACGACCGGAATGCGCAGGCCCTGCAGGATCGGTGGCAGCATGGATGATCTCCCTTGGATTTGCGCCACGATGCCCGCGCCTTGGGCAACGGGCAAGCCGTGACGCGGCGACAGGGCGGCGGCACTGGCCATCGCGGGTGCCGCAGCGTAAGCCGGGGGCGGAATTGCATATCGTGAAAGGCCCGCCCCATGATCCGTCCCGCCCTTGCCCTGATGCTCAGCGCCGCGCCCCTGGCCGCGCAGACCTTGAACGACACGCCCCGCATCGCCGTCATGTCGGCCTTCGAGCCGGAATGGATCAGCCTGCAGGCCGATCTGGAGGGCGCCGAGACCCGGACCATCAACGGCACCGAGTTCATGACGGGCACCCTGTCGGGGCAGGAGGTCGTGCTGTTCCTGTCGGGCGTGTCGATGGTCAACGCGGCCATGACCACCCAGATGGCGCTGGAGCGGTTCGACATCGAGGCGATCGTGTTCTCGGGCATCGCGGGCGGGGTCGATCCGGCGCTGAACATCGGCGACGTGGTCGTGGCGGACCAGTGGGGCCAGTGGCTGGAGACGGTCATGGCGCGCCGGACCGAGGAGGGCTTCGCCCTGCCGGGGTTCCTGGAATCGCCCTTTCCGAACTATGACATGATCTACACGCGCGAGACGACCGTGGCCTCGGACCGGGGCGAGCCCGAGACGCGGTTCTGGTTTCCCGCCGACCCGGCCCTGCTGGAGGTCGCCGCCCGCGTGGCCGAGGCGACCGATCTGGCCGACTGCAATGCCCAGAACGACTGCCTGACCACCGCGCCGCGGATCCGGGTGGGCGGAAACGGCGTGTCGGGGTCGTCCTTCATGGACAATGCCGGGGTGCGCGACTGGCTGTCCACGACCTTCGAGGCGCAGGTGGTCGACATGGAATCGGCCGCCGTGGCGCAGGTGGCCTGGGCGAACCAGGTGCCGTTCATCGCCTTCCGCTCGCTGTCGGACCTGGCCGGCGGCGGCGAGGGCGAGAACGAGATGGGCGTCTTCATGTCGTTGGCCTCCGACAATTCGGCGGCGCTGGTCAAGGCCTTCCTGGCCGAGATGCCCTGACGGAAACGGCCCCCGGATCGCTCCGGGGGCCGTCTTCCTTAGTGGATCGGCGGGCGTGGGCCTTCGCCGATCGCGCCAAGCCGCGGCCCGGCCTGGCCCACGCGGTTGCCGACCAGCAACCCGTCCGGCCCCGCGCTGACATGCACGGTCGATCCGTCCATGACCTCACCCGACAGCAGCAGTTCCGCCAGCGGGTCCTGCAGGGCGCGCTGGATCACGCGCTTCAGCGGGCGCGCGCCGAAGACCGGGTCGTAGCCCTGATCGGCCAGCCACATCCGCGCCGCGTCGTCCATGTCCAGCGTGATCTTGCGCCCCGCCAGGCGCTTTTCCAGCCGCGCCATCTGCACCGTGACGATCCCGTCCATGTTCGTCCGCGAGAGCCTGCGGAAGATGATGATCTCGTCCAGGCGGTTCAGGAATTCGGGGCGGAAATGGCCGCGCACCGCCTCCATCACCTGATGGCGGGCGTCCGACGCATCCGCCTCCTCGGGCAGATGCGACAGCGCCTGAGAGCCCAGGTTCGAGGTCAGGATGATCAGCGTCTGCTTGAAGTCCACCGTCCGGCCCTGGCCGTCGGTCAGCACCCCGTCGTCCAGCACCTGCAACAGCACGTTGAAGACGTCCGGATGCGCCTTTTCGACCTCGTCGAACAGGATCACCTGATAGGGACGCCGCCGCACGGCCTCGGTCAGCACGCCGCCCTCGTCGTAACCCACATAGCCCGGAGGCGCGCCGATCAGCCGGGCCACGGAATGCTTTTCCATGAACTCGGACATGTCGATGCGGACCATCGCGCTGTCATCGTCGAACATGTATTCGGCCAGCGCCTTGGTCAGTTCGGTCTTGCCCACGCCGGTGGGGCCAAGGAACAGGAAGCTGCCAAGCGGCCGGTTCTCGTCGTTCAGCCCCGCACGGGCGCGGCGGACGGCGTTCGACACCGCGGTGACGGCCTCCTGCTGGCCGATCACGCGCTTGCCGATCTGCTCCTCCATCTTCAACAGCTTGTCGCGCTCGCCCTCCAGCATCTTGGCGGTGGGGATGCCGGTCCAGCGTTCGACGACCTCGGCAATCTGCTCGGGGCGGACGGCCTCCTCGACCATCAGACCGTCGCCCTGCTCGGCCTCGGCCAGCTGTTTCTCCAGACCGGGGATGATGCCATAGGACAGCTCTCCGGCGCGGGCCAGGTTCCCCTCGCGCTTGGCCTGATCCAGGTCGGCGCGGGCGCGGTCCAGCTGCTCCTTGAGGTCGCGCGACCCCTGCAGCTTGTCGCGTTCCGCCTGCCAGCGGGCGGTCATCTCGGCGCTGCGCTCCTGCAGGCCGGACAGGTCCTTCTCCAGCCGTTCCAGCCGGTCCTTGGAGGCCGCGTCATCCTCCTTCTTCAGCGCCTCGGCCTCGATCTGCAGCTGCAGGATCTGGCGATCCAGCTGGTCCAGCTCCTCGGGCTTGCTGTCGACCTCCATGCGCAGGCGGCTGGCCGCCTCGTCCATCAGGTCGATGGCCTTGTCGGGCAGGAAGCGGTCGGTGATGTAGCGATGCGACAGCGTCGCCGCCGCGACCAGGGCCGCGTCGCTGATCCGCACGCCGTGGTGCAGCTCGTACTTCTCCTTGATGCCGCGCAGGATGCTGATCGTGTCCTCGACCGTCGGCTCCTCGACCAGCACGGGCTGAAAGCGCCGGGCCAGGGCCGCGTCCTTCTCGATATACTTGCGGTATTCGTCCAGCGTGGTCGCGCCGACGCAATGCAGCTCGCCCCGCGCAAGCGCAGGCTTGATCAGGTTGGCGGCATCCATCGCGCCGTCGCCCTTGCCCGCACCGACCAGCGTGTGCAGCTCGTCGATGAACAGGATGATCTCGCCAGCGGCGGTCTCGATCTCCTTCAGGATCGACTTCAGCCGCTCCTCGAAATCGCCGCGATACTTCGCGCCCGCGATCAGCGCGCCCATGTCCAGCGCCATCAGCCGCTTGTTGCGCAGGGATTCCGGCACGTCGCCGTCGATGATGCGCAGCGCGAGGCCCTCGGCGATGGCGGTCTTGCCGACGCCGGGTTCGCCGATCAGGACGGGGTTGTTCTTGGTGCGCCGCGACAGGACCTGCATGGCGCGGCGGATCTCCTCGTCGCGGCCGATGATCGGGTCGATCTTGCCGTCGCGCGCGGCCGCCGTCAGGTCGCGGGCATACTTCTCCAACGCCTCATAGCTGTCCTCGGCAGAGGCCGTGTCGGCGGTGCGCCCCTTGCGGATGTCGTTGATCGCGGCGTTCAGCGCCTGCGCGTTGACCGACCCCGCGGCCAGCGCGTCGCGGGCGTTCGTGTTGACCATGGCCAGCGCCATCAGCACCCGTTCGGCGGGCACGAAGCTGTCGCCGGCCTTCTTGGCCACGGACTCCGCCTCGTCCAGCACGCGCACCAGCGTGGGGTCGACATAGACCTGACCGCTGCCCGACCCGCTGACCTTGGGCTGTTTCGCCACGGCGGCATCCACCGCCTCGCGCACGCGCTTGGCGTCGCCGCCCGCACGGGTGATCAGGTTCGAGGCCAGTCCCTGGTCGTCGTCCATCAGCGCCTTCAGCAGATGCTCGGGCATCACGCGCTGCTGATTCTCGCGGATCGCGATGGTCTGGGCGGATTGCAGGAAGCCGCGCGACCGTTCCGTGAACTTCTCCATGTTCATCGGTCTTCTCCTTGTGCAAAGCCCCCGTGGTGGTGGCGCCCTGTGGCAGGCACGCCCCGGTCCGGGTCTGATGGATCAGATTTGGGGGGGTCGCGGGGTGGTTTCAAGCGTGTCATAAGGCCCGCGGAACAAAGAAGGGGATGCGTGATGGATGACCGGCTGATCGTGGCGCTGGACGTGCCGAATGCCGTGGCGGGGCTGGACCTGGCGGGACGCCTGGGCGACGCCGTGGGCTTCTACAAGATCGGGCTGGGCATGCTGACCGGCGGCGGCCTGGCCCTGGCCAACGAGCTGAAGCAGGAGCACGGCAAGCGCATCTTCCTGGACATGAAGCTGTTCGACATCGGCGCGACCGTCGAGGCCGCGGTGCGGGGGCTGGCGCAGTTCGATCTGGATTTCCTGACCGTGCATGGCGACCCGCATGTGGTGGCGGCGGCCAAGCAGGGGGCCGCGGGGTCGAACCTGAAGATCCTGGGCGTGACTATCCTGACCTCGCTGGACCGTGCCGACCTGGACGCGGGGCTGATGCAGGCGGGCGATTTGCACGACATCACCGTGGAACGCGCCGCCCGCGCCTTCGAGGCGGGGGCCGACGGCATCATCTGCTCCCCGCGCGAGGCCGCCGACATCCGCGCCCTGCCGGGATCGCGCCTGATCGTGACGCCGGGCGTGCGCCCCGCGGGCAGCGCCCTGGGCGACCAGAAGCGGGTCGAGACGCCCGCATCGGCCATCGCCGCCGGGGTCGACCACATCGTGGTGGGCCGCCCGATCTGGCAGGCCGCCGATCCGCGCGCGGCGGCGCAGGCGATCCTGGCCGAACTGGCTTGACGCCCCACGCCCCCGCGTCCCAGCATGGCGCGAAACGCGGGGGTGGCGATGGGTGACGACGGCGGCGCGCAGAAGGTCCGCAACGAGCTGGTCCTGTCCTTCCTGGCGGTGCGCCGCGCCATCGGCGCCTTGGGGTTCTTCCTGCCGCTGGCGCTGATCGCCTATGCGGTGCTGTGGCCCGAGCCGCTGCGGACCAGCATCTCGGCCTATTACTATTCTCCGATGCGCGAGGTCCTGGTCGGCACGCTGATCGCGCAGGCCGTGTTCCTGTGGAGCTATGAGGGGTTCCGCCCCGATGCGGGCGAATGGATCACCGACAAGGCCATGGCGCGGCTGGCGGCGGTCTCCATCGCGCTGGTGGCCCTGGTTCCCACCGACGGGCCGGACGGTCCCTGCACCGCGCTGGAGTGCATCGCGGGTCCGGGCCTGTCGGCGCTGATCCATGTCGTCGCGGCGGGGCTGTTCTTTGCCGCGCTGGCAGTGTTCTGCCTGGTGCTGTTCGTCAGGGGCACCGTGGACGGCCCGGAAAAGGCCGCGTCGAACCGCATCTATCGCATCTGCGGCTGGACGATCATCGTCAGCATCGGCCTGATCGGGCTGCTGTTTGCCACCGGCCTGGACGATACGCTGGCGCGCCTGCGCCCGGTCTTCTGGCTGGAGACGGCGGCGACCTTCGCCTTTGCGACCAGCTGGGCGGTCAAGGGCGACAGCCTTCGCCCGCTGACCCGCGCCGTCATCGCCGCATCGCGGTGATCCAGCGGCAGAAATGCGCAATCGCGTGCGGATGGGCCAGATAGTCGTTCACCGGCATCATGCGCCATTCCTGGCCTTCTGAGCCAAATCGGATCGCGGCGACCTGCGCCGCGTCGATCGGCCCGGCGAACAGCCAGGATCGCATCGCCGGATCGGCATGGGAGCGGAAGGCGCGGCCCGTCAGCGTCGCGGGGTCCAAGGTCAGGCCGAACTCTTCCTCCATCTCGCGCAGCGCGCAGGCGAGGGGCGATTCGTCCCCCTCGCGCCCGCCGCCGGGCAGGTCCCAATGCGCCGGGAAGGGCAGGTCGGGGCGGTCGTCGCGCAGACAGGTCAGCATGGTTCCGTCCAGCGTCAGCCAAAGCTTGGCGCCGTGGAAGGCGCCGCTCACTCGGCCGCGATCCGGTCGCCCGCGGGGTCGGCCTCCAGCGTGGCCAGCCGCCCGATCACCTGCGCCATGCGCGCCGCGAAGTCGTCGAAGTCCGCGCGCGGCGTGATCGTGGCTTCGTTCATATAGAGCGAGCGGTCGATCTCCAGCTGGACGACATGGACGTTCTGCGCCGGCCGTCCGTAGGCCGAACAGATATAGGCCCCCGAGAAGGGCGAGTTCCGGCGCAGCCGCCAGCCCTGCGCCTCGACGGCTAAGGCCACCGCATCCGAGATTCGCGCCGCCGCCGACAGGCCGTGGCGGTTGCCCAGCACCATGTCCGGGCGCGCGCCCTGCAGGTGGCTCAGCGCGTCATGGGGCATGGAATGCATGTCGATCAGGATCGCCCGGCCGAATCGGGCGCGCGCCTGCGCAATCAGCCCGGCCAGCGCCTGATGATAGGGCCGCCAGCAGGCGTCGATCCGGTGGTCGGCCTCGGCCCGGTCGATGGGCCGGTCGTGGATGACCCGGCCCTGGCTGACCACGCGGGGAATCACCCCCAGCCCGGCCAGGGTGCGCTGGTTCAGCGGATGGCGCGGCACGCCGCGCACCACCAGCGGGTCGATCTCGTCCGCGCCGCGGTTGAGGTCCACGATGCAGCGCGGGATGCGCGCGGCCAGCGTGACCGCCCCGAAATCCGTGGCGGGCGCGATCAGCCGGTCTACGAAGGCGTCCTCGGACGAGCGCAGCACCGGCACCGGAAGGCGCGTTCCCTGCAGGAACCAGTCGGGATAGTCGTGCCCGGAATGGGGCGACGCGAAGATCACCCCGGATGCCCAGTGGCGGGGACGGTTCAGCACATAGGGCAGGTCGGGCTGTTGCAAGGCGGGCCTCGGCATCCGTCGCGTCCCCTGCATATAAACCCGAAAAATAGCACGCGGATAGGTCTTGAATCCCCCCGATGCCCCCGGTATAGACACGCGGACCGAGGGGGTTGCCGCAGGGCCTTGCAAGAGGCCGCGCGACAGTCGCCAAGGACATCGGGCGGTTAGCTCAGCGGTAGAGCACTACGTTGACATCGTAGTGGCCACTGGTTCGATCCCAGTACCGCCCACCATTCTTTCGCCGCCCCAGGCCGCTCGTCGGGGGCATTTCGTTTTCCAATGCGGCTGCGACGCGCCGCGACGATGGAGAAAACCGATGAAGGTTCGCAACTCGCTCCGCTCGCTCAAGAGCCGGCACCGCGACTGCCAGGTCGTGCGCCGCAAGGGCCGCATCTACGTGATCAACAAGACCAACCGCCGCTTCAAGGCCCGCCAGGGCTGAGCCGGGGTCCTGGCCGGGCGACCGGCAGGTCACGCGAAGACGACGACCCGCCCCGAAAGGGCGGGTTTTTTCATGCCCGCCGGTCGCGGCGGCCGGTCGCGTTAAGGTTTTATCAACTTTTGCGTTCTGGGCTGTCCCGGGCTGCGGTATCCTGTCCTTCTGCGGCATGGTGCCGGGCACGGGCGGGATCGGGGCGATGATCATTCTGGGCGGTATTCTGGGCGTGCTGATGGCCGGGCTGATGGCCGATGTGGGCGGCATGTCCGCCGGCGCGCGCGAGGACGAGGATGCCGAGGACCCGACCGATGGCGCGGGAGAGGAGGAGCCCAGCCTTCCCCCGATCATGCCGGGCGATCCCGATGAGCCGGAGCCGGAGCCGGAGCCGGAGCCCGAACCTGAGCCCGAGCCGGAGCCCGACGACGACAGCATCGACGCGCTGATCGAGGGGTCCGACGATCTGGACATCCTGATGGGCACGACCGGCCACGACCTGATTCGCGGGCATGGCGGAGATGACGACCTGCGCGGTGGTCTGGGCGACGACACGATCGAGGCCGGGGACGGTGACGACTGGGTGCAGGGCGATGCGGTCTACGGGCCGGGCGGCAACGACGTGATTTATGGCGGGGCGGGCGACGACCTGCTGGCCGGGCAGGGCGGCGACGACCTGCTGTTCGGCGATGACGGCGACGACACGCTGCTGGGGGGCGAGGGGAACGACACGCTGTTCGGGGGCGCGGGCAATGACATGCTGTCCGGGCATGACGGTAACGACGTCCTGGTTTCGACCGCTGGGTCGGACGATCTGGACGGCGGGCGCGGCGATGACGTGCTGATCGGCCATGACGGCCCCGAGACCGTTTGGATGAACGGCGGCGAGGGGAACGACACGCTGATGCCCGGCGCCAACGACTTCGCCTCGGGGAATGACGGCGACGACCTGTTCCAGCTGCGCGTGACGCCCGAGGGCTTTCCCACCCTGGCGGATTTCGACGGCGATCACGACCGGCTGGAGGTGCATGTCGACGCAGCCCTGGCCGCCGACGCCACGATCAGCCTGCGCGAGGACGACGACGGCACGACCCTGCTGGAGCTGAACGGCCAGGCCGTCGGGCGGCTGCTGAACCCCGCCGGGCTGCGGCTGGAGGATGTGCGCATCGTGCCCCTGGGGGGCTGAACGGGCTTTCCATCCGCGCGCCGATGCGCTAGACGCGCGCATCCGCCGGGCATCCGGCCCGGGCGGTGTTCCATGGACCTTGCTGGACGACATCCCGGCCTGCGCCCTCACCCCTGTTCCGAAAGGAGATCCCGATGTCGATCACCGTTGAAGAAAAAGCCCGCGTCATCAAGGAATTCGGCACCAAGGAAGGCGATACCGGTTCGCCCGAGGTGCAGGTCGCGATCCTCTCGTCGCGCATCGCCACGCTGACCGAGCACTTCAAGTCGCACAAGAAGGACAACCACTCGCGTCGTGGTCTTCTGATGATGGTCGCGCAGCGCCGCAAGCTGCTGGACTACCTGAAGAAGAAGGAAGAGGCGCGCTACACCGCGCTGATCGCCAAGCTGGGCCTGCGTCGCTAAGACCGCCGCCCTGGAACGTCCTGACGCCCGCGACCCTGTCGCGGGCGTCTTGCGTTGCGGGGCAGGGCTGTCCTTTCGTGCAGGTTGCCGGGGGGCGGGGCGGCGGCCCGGTGCCACGCCGTGATCGGCGGGGCGAAAGAATCAAAGTCGAATCAATATGCTGCCAGGAGTGCCCGGTCCGGCCGGCATCCGCCGGGCTTCGACGCCCTGCGGGAATCGCTAAAACTTTCAGGACCGTCTTCTGGATCGCTTGGTGAATGAAACGTTAACAGCCTGCCATCACAGCAGGAGAGTCGATATGTTGATCAGTGCCCTTACCAGCGGCTGGCGCGGGAACGCCGCACCGGCCGCCGGCAGCGCCCCGCCGAAGCAGCCGCAGGAGACCGCGCCCGCCCCGCAGATCCAGCCCGTGCCCGCCGAGGAGCGGGCCGTTCCGGTCCAGCCCGATCCGACCCCGCAGGCCGAGGCGGGCTACGACCCCGACACGATGGCCCGTGCCGCCGCCGGACGTTCGGACACGGCGAAGCCTGCCGCTCCCCGGACAACGCCGACCGCTGCCGAGGCACCCATCACGTTGCGGCCGGTGGTCGAGACCATCGTCATCGTCGATGGGCCGCGCCCTGACGAGGAGGCGCAGGCGCGCGATTTCGCCGAGGCGCAGCTGCGCCGCGACCGCCTTCTGGACCTTGCCAGGACGGGCTACGGCGCACTGCCCGACCTGTTCCGTCCGGCGCAGACCGAGGCGGCGGTTCCGCCGGTCTCGGAGCGTCGCGCGCCCACCGCCGCCTGATCGACCGCCCCGCCGAGGCATGGCCCGGCGGGCTTCGGCGCATCCGTCGCCGCCCTTTCCAAATCGGGCGATTTCCTGTATGTCCCCGTCATCTGCGACGTGAGGCCCGGCCCCGGGGCACATGCAAAGGATAGGGGCGGCGGCAATGGGGTCGCCATATGACATGGGTGGCCGGAGGGCCGGTGCACCCCTTGAGGACATCAGATGTTTGACGAAGTGAAGAAATCGATCCAGTGGGGCCAGGAAACCCTGACGCTGGAAACGGGCAAGGTTGCCCGTCAGGCCGACGGCAGCGTCATCGCCACCCTTGGCGAGACCAGCGTCATGGCCAACGTCACCTTCGCGAAGGCGCCGAAGCCCGGACAGGACTTCTTTCCGCTGACGGTGCATTACCAGGAAAAATACTATGCCGCCGGCAAGGTCCCGGGCGGCTTCTTCAAGCGCGAGGCGCGCCCGTCGGAAAAGGAGACGCTGACCGCGCGCCTGATCGACCGGCCGATCCGCCCGCTGTTCGCCCCCGGCTTCAAGCATGAAGTGCTGGTGATGTGCACCGTGCTGTCGCACGACCTGGTCAACGATCCCGACATCGTCGCGATGATCGCCGCCAGCGCCGCGCTGACCATCTCGGGCGTGCCATTCATGGGTCCGATCGCGGGTGCGCGCGTCGGCTTCGCCAATGGCGAATACGTGCTGAACCCCGAGGTCCAGGACATGGACCAGCTGCGCAACAACCCCGAGCAGCGTCTGGACCTGGTCATCGCCGGCACCGCCGACGCGGTGATGATGGTCGAATCGGAAGCCTACGAGCTGACCGAGGAGGAGATGCTGGGCGCCGTCAAGTTCGGCCATGACGCGATCAAGCCGGTGATCGACCTGATCATCGACCTGGCCGAGGAAGCCGCCAAGGAGCCCTTCGACTTCCAGTCGCCGGATTACAGCGCGCTCTACAACCGCGTGAAGACGCTGGGCGAGGCCGACATGCGCGCCGCCTACGCCATCCGCGACAAGTCCGAGCGTCAGGACGCCATCGCCGCCGCCAAGGACAAGGTGAAGGCCGGTCTGACCGAGGACGAGCTGGCCGATGCCAACCTGGGTTCGGCGCTGAAGAAGCTGGAATCGGGCATCCTGCGCGGTGACATCATCAGCGGCGGCGCCCGAATCGACGGCCGCGACACCAAGACCGTCCGCCCGATCGTCAGCGAAGTCGGCATCCTGCCGCGCACGCACGGATCGTCGCTGTTCACCCGCGGCGAGACGCAGGCGCTGGTCGTGACCACACTGGGCACCGGCGATGATGAACAGATCATCGACGCGCTGCACGGCAATTCGCGCTCGAACTTCCTGCTGCATTACAACTTCCCGCCCTATTCGGTCGGCGAAGTGGGTCGCGTGGGCAGCCCCGGCCGCCGCGAGATTGGTCATGGCAAGCTGGCCTGGCGCGCGCTGCAGGCGGTTCTGCCCGCGGCGACGGACTTCCCCTACACCATCCGCGTCGTGTCCGAGATCACCGAATCGAACGGTTCGTCCTCGATGGCGTCGGTCTGCGGCGGGTCGCTGTCGATGATGGATGCGGGCGTGCCGCTCAAGGCGCCGGTCGCCGGCGTCGCGATGGGCCTGATCCTGGAGGACGATGGCCGCTTCGCGGTGCTGACCGACATCCTGGGCGATGAGGATCACCTGGGCGACATGGACTTCAAGGTGGCGGGGACCGAGAACGGGATCACGTCGCTGCAGATGGACATCAAGGTCGCGGGCATCACGCCCGAGATCATGGAGCAGGCCCTGGCCCAGGCCAAGGACGGCCGTCTGCACATCCTGCGCGAGATGGGCAGCGCCCTGACCGAAGGCCGTCGCGAGTTCAGCGCCCACGCGCCGCGCATCGAGACGATGCAGATCCCGACCGACAAGATCCGCGAAGTGATCGGTTCGGGCGGCAAGGTCATCCGCGAGATCGTCGAGGTCTCGGGTGCCAAGGTCGACATCAACGATGACGGCATCATCAAGATCGCCTCGGCCAATGCCGATTCGATCAAGAAGGCCTATGACATGATCTATTCGATCGTGGCCGAGCCCGAGGAGGGCAAGGTCTATGTCGGCAAGGTCGTGAAGCTGGTCGATTTCGGCGCCTTCGTGAACTTCTTCGGCAAGCGCGACGGGCTGGTCCATGTCAGCCAGATCGCCAACCGCCGTCTGGGTCACCCCAACGAGATCCTGAAGGAGGGCCAGGAGGTCCGCGTCAAGCTGCTGGGCTTCGACGATCGCGGCAAAGTCCGTCTGGGCATGAAGATGGTCGACCAGGAGACCGGAGCCGAGATCGACGAGAAGGCCGAAGAGGCCAACGCCTGATCGCTGCGTCAGCTCGCCATGGAAAGGGGCGCCCCGCGGGCGCCCCTTTTTCATGACGGCAGAAGGTCCGGGAAGGACCGGGCGAACCGGGCCAGCCTGCGCCGATAGTGCCATGTCGCGCGGCCCCGGCTTGACCACAGGTCATGACGCGCCTTGCGCCACGGTTTGTGGGGCCCGTGATAATGGATGATCGCGGACGGCCGGGGCATCGCGCCGAAATCGGTCACCCCCAGCCTTGACAGAAGGCGCAGATGGCGCCGCCTGCGACCCCAGGACAGGTTCCAGCCGATATCCAGCTGCAGCACATGGCCGGCGAATAGCGCATTCAGGTGGTCCTGGTCGCCATGGGAATGGGCCGATGCGCGGGCGACATCCTCCACCGCGGCCAGCAGATCGGGGTCGCTGCGGATGACGTCGCAGTTGAACATCATGATGCCCGCGTTGAAGTAGTCGGCCGATGGCGTCCCGCCCATCAGGCCGGCCACCTCGGGCAGGCGTGCGCCCCTTTCGTCGGGCGCGACGCCGTCATCGGCCAGCCAGTGGATCAGCGTGTAGTCCCGGATCACCGCTGCGTAATGCCGGCCCAGGTCGAGGTCGAACAGCGGGCCGACATCCCCGGTCACCAGCGTGTCGCCGTCGATGTACAGGACCGGGCCGCTGAGATGACGGGGAATGAACAGGCGGCCCATCGTCGCCGCCGAGATGTAGTCCTTGGGGCCATGGGCGTCCTTCATCGCCTCATCGTCGAGATCGCGGCGATGCAGGACGACGGCAGGGTTCACGGCCGCGACCCTCCGGACCGCGTCCCAGTCCCGCGCGGACAGGCCGTGGCCCCAGACATGCAGTTCGGCCTGCCCCCGGATCGTGTCGAGCAGGCTCCAGATCGAGACGAGCGTCGGTTTCAGGAAACCGCCATCGGTCACGTAGACGATCTTCCGTGTGGTCTGCGTCGGCATCCGGTCCTCTTGCGCGGCTTGCCCTGTCATATCACAGCGCCATGGGGCATACAGTCCGGAACGACCGAGCGCCGAATCCGGGAGCCGCAATGACGGAAGAACCGCTTCTGATCCTGACGATGAAATGGGGCACGCTCTATTCCAGCGCCGACGTCAACCGGCTGGCGGCGCAGGTCAGGCGGCATCTGGACCGGCCGCACCGCTTCATCTGCTTCACCGACGACGCCGCGGAGCTCGACCCGCGCGTCGAGGCCATGGCCCTGCCCGAACTGGGCCTGCCCCCGGGGCATGGCGACACGCGCTGGCGCAAGCTGGCCTTGTTCCGGCGCGATCTGGGCGGTCCGGAGGCGGCCCTGTCGGGGACGGCGCTGTTTCTGGACATCGACCTGGTGGTGGTGGACGACCTGGGGCCCTTCTTCGACCTGCCGGGCGATTTCTTCATCATCCGCGATGACGACCTGTTTCGCGCCAAGCCCCTGCGCAAGGTGAACCCGGGCCGCGACCGCTTCCTGCACAGCGTGGGCAATTCCAGCGTGTTCCGCTATCAGGTGGGGGCGCATGGCTATGTGCTGGACGCCTATCTGGCCGATCCGGCGGCCGCGACGCGCGACTATGAGATCAGCCAGCAGTTCCAGTCGGCGCAGCTGGCCGCCCACGGGAACCTGCATTACTGGCCCAAGGGCTGGTGCGTCAGCTTCAAGAACGACTGCGTGCCGCGCAACCTGGCCAGCTATCTGCGCGACCCGTCCCTGCCCGAGGGGGCGAAGATCGTGCTGTTCGCGGGCGCGCCCAAGATGGAGGACGTCTTTGCCGGGCGCGGGCACAAGTGGTACCGCCGCATCGGCGATATCGGCTGGCTGCGCCGCGCGTGGGAAAACCCGTGATCTCCGACGCCTTCCGCCGGTTCAAGCAGCGCCGCCGCCAGGCCCGCGCCCTGGCCGAGATCGCCGCGCGCCCCGACCGTCCGGGGCTTCCGCACGGGCTGCCCGGCCCGCTGATCGTGTCGCTGACCAGCCATGCCGCGCGCTTTGCCACGCTGGCGCCGACACTGCGCGCGTTGACGCGGCAGACGGTGCAGCCCGACCGCGTGATCCTGTGGCTGGACGAGGGCGATCAGCATCGCCTGCCGCCGGAGGTCGCGGCGATGCCGGGGCTGGAGATCCGCATCTGCCCCGACTGGCGATCCTACAAGAAGATCGTGCCGACCCTGATGGCGCATCCCGAAGCTTTCATCGCGACGGCGGATGACGACCTGTATTACGCCGCCGACTGGCTGGAGCGGCTGGTGGCCGTCGTGGGGTCAGGCGTCGCCTGCCTGCGCGCGCATCGGGTGGTGATGGCGGGCGCGGGCCCCGCGGGATACGAGGACTGGACCCACAACATCGACGCGCCAGAGGTCGGGCCGCTGGTCTTTCCGACCGGCGTGTCGGGGGTGATCTATGCGCCGGGCGTGTTCCATGCGGATGTGACGCGGGATGATCTGTTCATGCGGTTGGCGCCGGGGGCGGATGACATCTGGCTTTATTGGATGCACCGGTTGGCCGGGTCGCGGCCCGCCAAGATCGGCGGACGCGCGCGCATCCTGGAATGGCAGGGCAGTCAGGCCGTCAGCCTGCGCGCCGTGAACCGGCCCGCGGCGGGGCAGGGCGGCAATGACCGGGCCATCGCCGCCCTGATGGAGCATTACGGCTGGCCGTGATCAGGCCGGGTCCTTGGCATAGCGCAGATAAGGCAGCTTGATGTCCAGGGGGCCGTATTTCGCCTCGGCCGCGGCATTGTCCAGCGACAGGGCCACGATCACGTCCTGGCCCGGCACCCAGTTGGCGGGGGTGGCGATGGGCACGCCGTCGGTCTTCTGCACCGCGTCCAGCGCGCGCAGGATCTCGGCGAAGTTGCGGCCCACGGACATGGGATAGGTCATGGTCAGGCGGACCTTCCTGTCCGGCCCGATGATGAACACGGTGCGCACGGTCGCGGAATGGGCGGGCGTGCGGCCTTCGGTGGGCAGATAGTATTCGGCCGGCAGCATGTCATAGGCCTTGGCCACGGTCAGGTCGCTGTCGTCGATGATGGCGAAATTCGCGGGGACGCCCGCGACCTTTCCGATGTCGGCCTTCCATTTCTGATGGTCGTCGACGCTGTCCACGGAGACGCCCAGCACCTTGGTGTGGCGCTTCTCGAATTCGGGAGCCAGTTGCGCCACGGCGCCGAATTCGGTGGTGCAGACCGGGGTGAAGTCGCGCGGATGGCTGAAGACGATGGCATAGCTGTCGCCGATCCACTCGTGGAAGCGGATCTGGCCTTCGGTCGAATTGGCGGTGAAGTCGGGGGCCGTGTCGTTGATGCGCAGGGACATGGGCGCTCCTTTCCGGTTCGGTTGCGTCGCCCCTCTAGATAAGCCCTGCCGCGGGGAATGCCAGTGGCCCGCCACCCTTGCGGAGCCCGGCGCGGGGTGACAGGCTTTGCGCATGATGCATGAGGAGTGCAAGATGTCCCAGATTCTGGATCAGCGGAAATTCTACATCGACGGTGCCTGGGTCGAGCCCGCCAAGGCACGCGACCTGGAGGTGATCGACCCTTCGACCGAGGATGCGGTCGCGGTGATCTCGATCGGCGATCAGGCGGATACCGATGCCGCGGTGGCGGCGGCCAAGCGCGCCTTCCCGGCCTGGGCCGCGACGCCGCCCGCCGAGCGCCTGGCCGTGGTCGAGCGGATCCTGGCGGTCTACGAGCGGCGCATGCCCGACATCGCCCGCGCGATCAGCCTGGAGATGGGCGCGCCGCAGGACATGGCGCTGGCCGATCAGGCCGAGGCCGGGGCCTGGCACACGCGCAACTTCATCACCGCGTTCAAGGAATTCCAGTTCGTGCGTCCCCTTGGCGCGCATGCGCCGAACAGCATGGTCGCGTGGGAGCCGGTGGGCGTGGTGGGGCTGATCACGCCTTGGAACTGGCCGATGAACCAGGTGACGCTGAAGGTGATCCCGGCGCTGCTGGCGGGGGATACCTGCGTGCTGAAGCCCTCCGAGATCGCGCCGCTGTCGTCGATGGTCTTTGCCGAGGTGCTGCATGAGGCGGGCGTGACCGCGGGCGTCTTCAACCTGGTGAACGGCGACGGGGCGGGGGTCGGCAGCCAGCTGTCGGTGCATCCGGATGTCGAGATGATCAGCTTCACCGGCTCGACCCGCGCTGGCATCGCGATCAGCAAGGCCGCGGCCGACAGCCTGAAGAAGGTCGTGCTGGAGCTGGGCGGCAAGGGCGCCAACATCGTCTTTGCCGATGCCGACGAGAAGGCCGTGGTGCGCGGCGCGCGGCACTGCTTCTACAACAGCGGGCAGTCCTGCAACGCCCCGACGCGGATGCTGGTCGAGCGGTCGGTCTATGACCGCGCGGTCGAGGTCGCGGCGAAGGTGGCCGAGGAGACCGCCGTGGCGAGCGCCCATCAGCCGGGCAAGCATATCGGCCCGGTCGTCAGCCGCCAGCAATGGGACAAGATCCAGGCCCTGATCCAGGCGGGCATCGACGAGGGTGCGCGCCTGGTCGCGGGCGGGCCGGGCCTGCCCGAGGGGGTGAACCGTGGCTATTTCGTGCGGCCGACGGTCTTTGCGGATGTGTCGAACGACATGACCGTGGCGCAGCAGGAGATCTTTGGCCCGGTTCTGTCGATCATCCCCTTCGACAGCGAGGAGGAGGCCGTCGCCATCGCCAATGACACGCCCTATGGCCTGACGAACTATGTCCAGAGCCAGGACGGCGCGCGCCGTAACCGCGTGGCGCGGCAGCTGCGGGCGGGCATGGTCGAGATGAACGGCGAATCGCGCGGGGCCGGATCGGCCTTCGGCGGGGTCAAGAAATCCGGTCGCGCGCGCGAAGGCGGCGTGATGGGGCTGGAGGAGTTCATGGACAGCAAGGCCATCAGCGGATGGGACCGCGACGCCTGACCGTCCAGCCAGCTGCGTCCCGCGACGCGCCGGGGGGACTTCTCGTCCCCCCGGACCCCCCTGCGGGGATGCCCTACGGACCGGGTCGCGATGCGCAAGCCATGCGACATCGCGGCCCCGTCCATGGCCGGGAGACTGCGGGGGCATGGCCCCCGCGCGAAAGCCGGCCCCCTCGATGGGGGCCGGCTTTCGCCGTCACCGCCCGGCAGAACAACCGGCGAGCCGCTGCGGACCTCAGCCGATCTCGGCCAGAAAGATGTAGCCCGCGCCATAGATCGTCTTGATCAGCCGCGGGTTCTTCGGATCCTCGCCCAGCTTGGTGCGCAATCGAGAGATGCGGACGTCCATCGCCCGATCGAAGCTGTCGCCCGCCGCCCCGCCCAGGGCCTCCAGCATCTGCGCCCGGGTGATAAGGCGGCGCGGGTTGTCGGTGAACATCCGCAGGACCTCGGCCTCGGCATGGCTCAGGGGCGTCTCCACACCGTCCGGCGCGGTCAGCAGATAGCGGTCGAAATCGGCCGTCCAGCCCGCGAAGCGCAGCGTCTGCGGGCGCGTCGCCGCGCCTTGGGCCGGGCGGCGCAACCGGGCGCGGATGCGGGCTACGACCTCGGCCGGCTCGAAGGGCTTGGTGATGTAATCGTCGGCCCCCAGCTCCAGCCCGGTCACCCGGTCCTGCACCTGCGCGCGCCCCGAGACGATGATGATCGCCGCGCCCGAATCGGATGCCAGCCGGTGGACCAGCGCCAGCCCGTCCCGGTCCGGCAGGCCCAGGTCGATCAGACAGGCGTCGGGCGTGATGCGGCGCAGCGCGGCCTCGAACTCGGTTGCGCGGCCGAAGCTCTGCGTGCGAAAGCCCGCCTGCTCCAGTGCGGCCGACAGGATGCGGCGGATCTGAGGCTCGTCGTCCAGGATCGCGATCAGGGGGGCGTCGGTCATGGCATCTCCTTGGCCGGCACGGCGAGCGCCGCCGCCAGGCGCTGTGGCGTCACGGGTTTGCTCAGCACCGGGCCGGGCGCGCGCGCGCGCAGCGGATCGCCCGGCGGCAGCGAGGTCATCAGCACCAGCGGCACCCCGCCCGCCAGGTCCAGCCCCAGCCCGTCGCCCAGCTGGATGTCCGACAGGATCACCTCCAGCCCCGGCAGGTCGGTCAGGGCGCGGGCCTCGGTCAGCGACGCGGCCTCGATCACCGCATGGCCCAGACCGGTCAGCTGGTCGCGGACCTGGGCGCGGATCTGGTCGTCATCCTCGACCAGCAGAACCATCCGCCGCGCCACGGGCCGCCACGGCAGGCGCAGCATCACCTGCGCGCCGCGCGGCCCGTTTGACAGGCGCATCGTGCCCCCGACCATCTTGGTCTGGTCATAGACCATCGACAGGCCCAGCCCCGATCCCTGACCCTTCTTGGTGGTGAAGAACGGCTCGGTCGCGCGCGCCAGCGCCTCCGGTGTGAAGCCCGGGCCGGTATCGCCCACCGTCAGCTCCAACCAGTCGCCGCTGCGCCGCGCCTTCAGCGTGATGACGCCGGGCGGGGTGATCGCGGCATTGGCGTTCAGGACCAGGTTCAGAAGCGAATCCTGCAGCGCGCCGGGGTCCAGCAGCAGCTGGCCCGGCGGCAGGGCCACGGCCAGGTCCAGCCGGGTGCCCTCGGACAGCGACGGGCGCGCCAGCACCGCCAGATCGGAGAGCAGCGCGCCCAGATCGGTGGGCTCCAGCGCGGGTTCGCGCGCGCCGGTGATCTGCGCCAGCCGGTCCAGAAGCGAGGCCCCGCGCCGGGCGGCGGCCAGCGTCGCCTGCACGTCCTCGGCCGCGTCAGGCGCAAGGTCCCGGGCGGCCAGCCGCGCCTGCAGCCCCAGGATGATCGTCAGGAGGTTGCCGAAATCATGCGCCATGCCGCGGGTCAGCTGGGCGGCCAGGTTGCGCCGCGCGGCATGGGCCAAGGCCTCGCGCGACTGCACCTCGGCGCTGACATCGGTCGAGAGGATATAGACCCCCTGGCCGTCGCGATCCGGCGTCAGCGCGATGCGGATGCGCCGCCCCGAGGTCGGATGCGTGATCTCGAAGACCTGCGGATCGCCGGCCAGGGCGCGCTCCATATAGGGGCGCAGGGTGCGCGCCGTGGCGGCGCCCAAGGCCTCGTCCAGCGTCAGGCCGACGATGTTGCCCGCGGCGCCGGGAAAGACCACCGGCAGCCGCCGGTTCGAGAAGGTATAGCGGAACCGCGAATCCATATGCGCGATATGGGCGGGGACCATCTCGGTCACCTGGCGGGTGCGCGCCTCGGTCCGGGTCAGGATGCGCTGCGCCTCCGACAGGGCGGCGTTCGTCGCGGCCAGCTTGCGGTTCGCCGCCGCCAGCCGTTCGGCGTTCAGCAGCACCTGTTCGGACAGCGCGTCCGAGCGCGCGCGCAGGAGCCGCTCCTGGCGCTTGATGTCGGTGATGTCGGTATAGACCGTGACCCAGCCCCCCTGGGTCAGCGGCGCGCCCTCGACCGCGACCCACCGGCCGTCGGCGCGTTCGCGTTCGAAATAGTGCGGCTGGAACGTGCGCGCCTGCGCCACCCGCAGGGCGACGGCCGATTCGGGGTCCGTCACCCGGCCGTATTCGCCGCGCTGCGCAAGAAAGCGGATCGTGTCCTCGAACGAGGTGCCGGGACGGGTCAGCGCGTCGGGCAGATCGAACATGGCTTGATACTGCCGGTTGGCCACCGCCAGCCGCAGGTCGGCGTCGAAGATCGACAGGGCCTGACCGATCAGGTTCAGGCCCGACAGGGTCAGGTCGTCGCGGATCGCATCCGGTGTGGGCCGGGCGGTCTGGGTCATGGGCTCTCCTCCGCGTTGAGCGTTAGCACCCCGCGGCCCGTGGCGGAAGCGGTGTAACATTTCGTAGGAATCGGGCAAAACTGGCGCAAGGTTTGGCGTCAAAGCTGCCCAAGTCGCGACAGCACGGGGAGGTGCCGCGCGGCCGGGTGCAGCCGCGCCTTGAGGGAGGACAGATGACCGTTCAGACAACGCCCCCGGGCGATCCGCAATCCGTGCCCGCGCTGCTGGCGCGCAACGTCGCCCGCTTCGGCGACCGCCCCGCCTATCGCGAGAAGGAATACGGGATCTGGCAGAGCTGGACCTGGGCCCAGGCCGCCGAGGAGATCCGCGCCCTGGCCCTGGGCCTGATGGCGCAGGGGCTGAAGCCGGGCGATCACATGGCGATCATCGGGCGCAACCGGCCGCATCACTACTGGGGCATGATCGCCGCGCAGATGTGCGGCGCGGTGCCGGTGCCGCTCTATCAGGATGCGGTCGCGACCGAGATGGCCTATGTGCTGGACCATTGCGGCGCGCGCTTCGTGCTGTGCGGCGATCAGGAGCAGGTGGACAAGGTCCTTGAGGTCGAGCAGACCACCGGGGC
The DNA here is from genome assembly GCF_046736325.1 of Paracoccus sp. ME4. Taxonomy (GTDB): domain Bacteria; phylum Pseudomonadota; class Alphaproteobacteria; order Rhodobacterales; family Rhodobacteraceae; genus Paracoccus. The sequence goes on along the minus strand of NZ_CP151276.1, from coordinate 2,839,429 downwards.
CAGCGCCCGCATCATCTATACCGATGCGCGGGGCCTCAGGAAATACGACCATGCCAACATGGCGTCGCTGGCCGATGTGCAGGCCCAGGGGCGTGCGCAGGCGGGGGCCCTGGGCGCGCGGCTGGATGCGATCGTGGCGGGGCTGGATTACGACAGCACCTGCGTGATGCTCTACACCAGCGGCACCACGGGCAAGCCCAAGGGCGTCGTGCTGTCCAACCGCAACATCATCGAGACCGCCCGCAACACCGCCGATTTCGACAAGCTGACCGAGGTCGAGGAGATCGTGGCATATCTGCCGATGGCCTGGGTGGGCGACTTCATCTTCTCGATGGGGCAGGCGATGTGGTCGGGCTTCACCGTGAACTGCCCCGAGGGGGCGCACACGATGATGACCGACATGCGCGAGATCGGGCCGACCTATTTCTTCGCGCCCCCGCGCGTGTTCGAGGGGCAGCTGACCTCAGTCATGATCCGCATGGAGGATGCCGGCCGCCTGAAGCGCTGGCTGTTCAAGCGCGGCATGGCGGTCGCGCATCGCGCGGGCCCGTCGCTCCTGGACGGCAAGACCGTGTCCTTCGGCGACCGGATCACCTATGCGCTGGGCAAGATCTTCGTCTTCGGGCCGCTGAAGAACACGCTGGGCCTCAGCCGCGTGCGCGTGGGCTATACCGCCGGAGAGGCGATCGGCCCCGAAATCTTCGATTTCTACCGCAGCCTGGGCATCAACCTGAAGCAGCTCTACGGCCAGACCGAAGCAAGCGTCTTCATCACCCAGCAGCCCGACGGGCAGGTGCGCTCGGACACGGTGGGCGTGCCCAGCCCCGGCGTCGAGGTCCGCATCGGCGAGAACGGCGAGGTCTATTACCGCAGCCCCGGCACCTTCGTCGAATATTACAAGAACGCCGACAGCACCGCATCGACCAAGGACCCGGAAGGCTGGGTCGCCACGGGCGATGCGGGCTTCTTCGAGGAGGCGACCGGCCATCTGCGCATCATCGACCGCGCCAAGGACGTGGGCCGCATGGCCGACGGGTCGATGTTCGCCCCCAAATATGTCGAGAACAAGCTGAAGTTCTATCCCAACATCCTGGAGGCCGTGGTCATCGGCAACGGGCGCGACTTCTGCACCGCGATGATCAACATCGACCTGACCGCGGTCGGCAACTGGGCGGAACGCAACAACATCGCCTATGGCAGCTATCAGGAGTTGGCCGGCCACCCGCAGGTCTATGAGACCATCCGCGGCCATGTCGAGGCGGTGAACGAATCCGTCGCGCAGGACCCGATGCTGTCGGGCTGCCAGGTCCACCGCTTCCTGGTGCTGCACAAGGAGCTGGACCCCGACGACGGAGAGATGACCCGCACCCGCAAGGTCCGCCGCGCCGTCATCACCGAGAAGTTCCACGACCTGGTCACCGCGCTCTATGACGGATCGTCCAGCGTCCATACCCGGACCGAGGTCACCTACGAGGACGGCCGCAAGGGCGCCATCAGCGCGACCCTGCGCATCGAGGATGCCCGCGTCTTTGGCGACGCGGCCCGGCAGAAGGCAGCGGCGGAATGAACGCGATGAACCAGGACGGATACGTGACCGCCGACGGCCGCCAGATCGGCCCCGTGGTGATGGAGCTGAAGAACATCACCCTGCGGTTCGGCGGCGTGGTCGCCATCAAGGACATCAGCTTCGACATCCGCCAGGGAGAGATCCGCGCGATCATCGGCCCGAACGGTGCGGGCAAGTCGTCGATGCTGAACATCATCTCGGGCTTCTACAACCCGCAGGAGGGGCAGGTCATCTTCAAGGGCCAGCCGCGCCCGGCGATGCGCCCCTATCAGGTCGCGCGCCTGGGCATCGCCCGCACCTTCCAGAACATCGCGCTGTTCGACGGCATGTCGGTCCTGGACAACATCATGACCGGGCGCCTGAACAAGATGAAGGCGGGCTTCCTGTCCCAGGCCCTGTGGTGGGGCCCGGCCGAGCGCGAGGAGAACAAGAACCGCGCCGTGGTCGAACGCATCATCGACTTCCTGGAGATCCAGAACATCCGTAAGACGCCCGTCGGTCGTCTGCCCTACGGCCTGAAGAAGCGGGTCGAGCTGGCCCGCGCGCTGGCGGCCGAACCGAACCTGCTGCTTCTGGACGAGCCGATGGCCGGCATGAACGTCGAGGAGAAGGAGGACATGTCCCGCTTCATCCTGTCCGTGAACGACGAGTTCGGCACCACGATCTGCCTGATCGAGCACGACATGGGCGTGGTCATGGACCTCAGCGACCGCGTGGTCGTGATGGATTACGGCAAGAAGATCGGCGACGGCACGCCCGCCGAGGTGCGCGGCAATCAGGCGGTGATCGACGCCTATCTGGGGGTGGCCCATGACTGATCCGATTCGTGCAGAAGTGAAAGGACGCGCCCCATGGACCAGCTGATCTTCGCCGCCGAGGTCGTGCTGAACGGCCTGATGACCGGCGTCATGTATGCGCTGGTGGCGCTCGGCTTCGTGCTGATCTTCAAGGCGTCGGGGGTGTTCAACTATGCCCAGGGGGTGCTGGCGCTGTTCGCCGCGCTGACGCTGGTGGGCATCCAGAACGGCCAGGTGCCCTTCGCGCATCTGATCAACGCGGCCCTGGGCACGCAGCTGCACCATTTCGGCTGGACGGTGCCCGCGGTCCTGGCCGTGGCCCTGACCGCGCTGGTCATGGTGCTGCTGGCCTTCCTGATCGAGAAGCTGGTCCTGCAGCATCTGGTCGGGCAGGAGCCGATCATCCTCTTCATGGCGACCATCGGGCTCGCCTATTTCCTGGAGGGCCTGGGCGACGTGATGTGGGGCGCCGACATCAAGGCGCTGGACGTGGGCCTGCCGCAGGGCATCTCGGACGGGGTCGAGGCGCTGACCGCGGAATGGTTCGGCTACGGCTTCTTCATCGACCGGCTGGACATCTGGGCGACCGTGATCGCGGCCATCCTGGTCGCCTGCCTGGTGGCCTTCGCGCAATACACCAAGCAGGGCCGCGCCATGCGCGCCGTGGCCGACGACCATCAGGCGGCCATGTCGGTGGGCATCAGCCTGCGCTTCATCTGGGTGATGGTCTGGTCGATCGCGGGCTTCGTGGCGCTGGTCGCGGGCATCATGTGGGGCACGAAATCGGGGGTGCAGTTCAGCCTGTCGCTGATCGCGCTCAAGGCGCTGCCGGTGCTGATGCTGGGCGGCTTCACCTCGATCCCCGGCGCCATTGTGGGCGGGCTGATCATCGGCGTGGGCGAGAAGCTGTTCGAATTCGCCATCGGTCCGATGGTCGGCGGCGCGACCGAGAACTGGTTCGCCTATGTCCTGGCGCTCCTCTTCCTGGTGTTCCGACCCCAGGGCCTGTTCGGCGAACGCATCATCGAGCGGGTGTGAGCATGCCCCGTCTTCTTCAGAAAAATATCCCGGGGGTGGGGGGCCGGCCCCCCCGACGACCGCAGCACAGGGAACGACCGCATGATCTATCGCGAGGCAGGCGACTTCAAGACCAGCTACCGGGATGACAGCCAGACCTTCCCGATCCGGCTGGACCGTTGGGGCTACTACGCGATCCTGGCGCTGGCCTTCGGGATCATTCCCTTCGTCATCAACGACTACTGGGCCAATGCGGTGCTGGTGCCGTTCCTGATCTATGCGATCGCGGCCCTGGGGCTGAACATCCTGACCGGCTATGCGGGTCAGGTCAGCCTGGGGACCGGCGGTTTCATGGCGGTGGGGGCCTATGCGGTCTACAAGCTGATGACGGCCTTTCCCGATGTCAGCATCGTCATCCACATCCTGCTGGCCGGCGGCATCACCGCCGGGGTGGGCGTCCTCTTCGGCCTGCCCAGCCTGCGGATCAAGGGCTTCTATCTGGCCGTCGCCACGCTGGCCGCGCAGTTCTTCCTGGTGTGGCTGTTCAACAAGGTGCCGTGGTTCTACAACTACTCGGCCTCGGGGCAGATCACCGCGCCGACGCGCACCGTGTTCGACCAGGCCGTGACCGGCCCCGCCGCCAGCGCGCCCGCGAAATACCTGATCTGCCTCGTCTTCGCCTTCGCGCTGGCCTGGCTTGCCCGCAACCTCACGCGGGGGAGCATCGGGCGCAAGTGGATGGCGATCCGCGACATGGACATCGCGGCAGAGATCATCGGCGTGAACCCGCTGCGCGCGAAACTGTCGGCCTTCGCGGTCAGCAGCTTCTTCGTCGGCATCGCGGGCGCGCTTCTGTTCTCGGTCTATCTGGGCGCGGCCGAGGTCGGCGAGGCCTTCGGCATCAACAAGAGCTTCCTCGTGCTGTTCATGATCATCATCGGCGGCCTGGGCAGCATCTTCGGCAGCTTCGCCGGCGCGGCCTTCCTGGTGCTGCTGCCCGTCCTGCTCAAGAACTTCCTGGTCGGCAACATGGGCTGGCCCACCGACCTGGCCGCGCATATCGAGCTGATGATCGTCGGCGCGCTGATCGTGACCTTCCTCATCGTCGAGCCGCACGGCCTGGCGCGCCTGTGGCGCCTGGCCAAGGACAAGCTGCGCCTGTGGCCGTTCCCGCATTAACGTCAAGACCGGGCAACCGGCATCGCATCTCTGGGAGGAGACCCGCAATGAGACTGACCCTGACCGCCCTGGCCACCACGCTGATGGTCGCAAGCCCCGCCCTGGCCGACCTGATCGTGCCGAACATGTCCTATCGGACCGGCCCCTATGCCGCGAACGGCATCCCCTATGCCGACGGCTTCGCCGACTATTTCACGCTGCTGAACGAACGCGATGGCGGCATCGGCGGCCAGATCATCCAGGTCCCGGAATGCGAGACCGCCTACAACACCGAGAAGGGGGTCGAGTGCTATGAATCGCTGCGCAGCCAGAACCCCCTGGTGCTGAACCCGCTGTCGACCGGCATCACCTATCAGCTGATCCCGCGGATCACCGAGGACGGCATCCCGCTTTATACGCCGGGCTACGGGCGCACCTCGGCCAAGGACGGCACGGTCTTCGAATGGGTGTTCAACGCGCCCGCGAACTACTGGGACGGCGCCTCCGTCGCGGTCAAGCACATCCTGGATCAGGAGGGGGGCGATCTGGCCGGCAAGAAGATCGCGCTGGTCTATCACAACTCCGCCTATGGCAAGGAGCCGATCCGCACGCTGGAGGAGCTGGCCGAGAAGCACGGCTTCGAGCTGAGCCTGCTGCCGGTCGATGCACCCGGCCAGGAGCAGAAGTCGCAGTGGCTGCAGATCCGCCGCGACCGGCCCGATTACGTGATCATGTATGCCTGGGGCGTGATGAACCAGGTCGCCATCCAGGAGGCCGTGAACATCCGCTTCCCGATGGACAAGTTCATCGGCATCTGGTGGTCGGGCTCCGAGAACGACGTGCGCGCGGCGGGGGCCGGGGCCGAGGGCTACAAGGCGCTGACCTTCCACGGCGTGGGCCGCGACTATCCGCTGTACGAGGACCTGCAGACGCATGTCTATGACAAGGGTCTGGCGGCCGGTGCGGGCGATCAGGCGGGCAGCGTGCTCTATTCGCGCGGCGCCTATGCGGCGCTGGTGATCGCCGAGGCCATCGCCAAGGCGCAGGAGCTGGCCGGCACCGCCGAGATCACGCCCGCGCAGATGCGCGACGGCTTCGAGGCGCTGGACATCACCGCCGAGCGCATGGCCGAGCTGGGCCTGCCCGATTTCGGCGCGCCCATCGCGCTGTCCTGCGACAACCACGGCGGCGACGGCCTGGCCCGCGTGCAGCAGTGGAACGCCGCCGAGGGGACGTGGTCGCTGATCACCGACTTCATCGAGCCGGATGCCGAGATTTTGGACCCGCTGATCAAGGAAGACAGCGCCGCCTATGCCGCCGAGGCGGGCCTGACCGCGCGCTGCAACTGATCCACGACCGGCGGCGGTGACCCCGCCGCCGGTTCCGCATCCAAGGGGACAGCCCATGTTCGATACCCGCACCCAAGAGACGCTGCTGGACGTCAACAACATCGAGGTGATCTACAATCACGTCATCCTGGTCCTGAAGGGCGTCAGCCTGACGGTGCCCAAGGGCGGCATCACCGCGCTGCTGGGCGGCAACGGGGCGGGCAAGACGACGACGCTGAAGGCGATCTCGAACCTGCTGGCCAGCGAGCGGGGCGAGGTGACCAAGGGGTCGATCACCTATCAGGGCGACGACATCACCGCGCTGGACCCTGCCGCCCTGGTGCGGCGCGGCGTCATCCAGGTGATGGAGGGCCGCCACTGCTTTGAGCACCTGACGGTGGAGGAGAACCTGCTGACCGGCGCCTATACCCGCCGCGACGGGTCGGCCGCCATCAAGCGCGATCTGGAGATGGTCTACGACTATTTCCCGCGCCTGCGCGAGCGGCGGAAAAGCCAGGCCGGATACACCTCGGGCGGCGAACAGCAGATGACCGCGATGGGGCGCGCGCTGATGTCGCGCCCGCAGATGATCCTCTTGGACGAGCCGTCGATGGGCCTGGCCCCGCAGCTGGTCGAGCAGATCTTCCAGATCGTCAAGGCCGTGAACGAGGGCGAGGGCGTCACCTTCCTTCTGGCCGAGCAGAACACAAACGTCGCGCTGCGCTATGCCCATCAGGGCTACATCCTGGAGAACGGGCGCGTCGTGATGGAGGGTCCGGCCGCGCAGCTGCGCGAGAACCCGGACGTCAAGGAATTCTACCTGGGCATGTCGGACGAGGGGCGCAAGTCCTTCCGCGAGGTGCGCAGCTATCGCCGGCGCAAGCGCTGGCTGGCCTGAGGGGGTCATCATGGGATATTACGACGATCTGGAAACGCGCGACGAGGGTCAGCGCGCCGAGGCGCTGGCCCAGGCCCTGCCGCTGGCGCTGAGCCGCGCCAAGCTGGCCCCCGCGATGGCGCGCCTTCTGCGCGACGTGGAGCCCGAGGCGGTGACCGACCGCGCCGCGCTGGCCCGCCTGCCGGTGATCCGCAAGGCCGAGTTGTCCGAGGCGCAGCGCCGGCAGCCCCCCTTCGGCGGCTACACCACCCGCCCCGCCGCGCAGTTCGACCACATCTTCCAGAGCCCCGGCCCGATCTATGAACCCGGTCGCCGCGAGGGCGACTGGTGGCGGCTTGGCCGCTTCCTGCATGCCGCGGGCGTGGGGCAGGGCGACATCGTCCAGAACTGCTTCGGCTATCACCTGACGCCTGCCGGGATGATGTTCGAATCGGGCGCGCGGGCCGTCGATGCGGCGGTCCTGCCCGCGGGCACCGGGCAGACCGAGCTGCAGGTGCGCGCGGCCGTCGACATCGGCACGACCTGCTATGCCGGCACGCCCGATTTCCTCAAGGTGATCCTGGACCGCGCCGACGAGATGGGCGAGGTGCTGTCCTTCACCAAGGCCGTGGTGGGCGGCGGCGCGCTGTTTCCGTCGCTGCGCCAGATGTATGCCGACCGGGGGATCGTCACGCGGCAATGCTATGCCACCGCCGATCTGGGCAACATCGCCTATGAGAGCGAGTCGATGGAGGGGATGATCGTGGATGAGGGCGTGATCGTCGAGATCGTGCGCCCCGGCACCGGCGATCCGGTCCCCGAGGGCGAGGTCGGCGAGGTTCTGGTGACCACGCTGAACCCCGACTATCCGCTGGTGCGCTTTGCCACAGGTGACCTGTCGGCCGTGCTGACCGGCACCAGCCCTTGCGGTCGCACCAACATGCGCATCAAGGGGTGGATGGGGCGTGCCGATCAGACTACCAAGATCAAGGGCATGTTCGTGCGCCCCGAACAGGTCGCGGCGCTGGTCGCGCGCCATTCCGACGTGGCCCGCGCCCGCGTCATCGCCGATCGCGACGGAGAGATGGACGTGATGACCGTCCAGCTGGAGACCGCGTCGGGGGAGGGCGATTACGCGGCCTCGGTCATGGACACGCTGAAGCTGCGCGGTCGGGTCGAGCTGGTCGCGCCGGGCAGCCTGCCCAACGACGGCAAGGTCATCGAGGACCGCCGCCAGTATGAATAGGGCGCATTTGATCCGTTAACTTGCTTGTAACCCTTTGCCCGGCGACAACGGAATCCGACCGGAACAAAGGGTGACATCATGGCTGCGGGCAAGGGGCTGAACGGGCCGTCCATCATCATCAAGCGCGTCGAGGGCGGCGGCGACGGCGGCCATCACGGCGGCGCGTGGAAGGTCGCCTATGCGGATTTCGTGACCGCGATGATGGCCTTCTTCCTGCTGATGTGGCTGCTGAACGCCACCACCGAGGAGCAGAAGACCGGTCTGGCCGACTATTTCGCGCCGACGGTGATCCAGACCCCGTCCTCGACCACCAGCGGTGCCGGCGACGGCGCCGAGGAGGGCGTGCGCCACGCGGTCGAGGCACCGCTGCCCGACAGCGACAGCGCCGGTGATTTCGAGGAGGTCGCCCGCGCGGTCCAGGACAGCCTGACCGGCACGGGCGCCGAATCGGCACAGCTGACCAACCTGCTGGAGCATGTCGTCACCCGCATGACCGACGAGGGTCTGGTGATCGAGCTGGGCGACCTGACCGACGCGCCGCTGTTCGTCGAGGATACCGCCCAGCCCATGCCCGCCCTGACCGAACTTGCGGGAATCATCGCCCGGGTCGTGGGCCATGTGCGCAACGACGTGGCGATCGCCGGCCATGTGCGCGCCTATCCCGAGACGCTGGTCGAATCGCCGGTCTGGCCGCTGTCGGACGCGCGGGCGCACACGCTGCGCAACCTGCTGGAACAGCAGGGTTTCGACGACCGGCGCGTGCAGCGGGTCAGCGGCCACGCCGACCGCAGGAACCGCCAGGCCAATCCGATGGACCCGCTGAACAACCGGATCGAGCTGATTTTACTGAGATAGGCGTCCCGGTTAGCCTTATCTTAAGCGTTCACGGGCAGGGTGACGGACAAGACCGAAATCAGAAGGGTGTCTGTCCATGTCCATTTCCTCTGCGATGAATGCCGGCGTCTCCGGGCTGGCTGCGAATTCGTCCCGGCTCGGCACGATCTCGGACAATATCGCGAATGCCTCGACCTTCGGCTACAAGCGGGTGGAGACGGAATTCGCTTCGATGATCGTCGGGCAGGGGAGCGGCCTCTACACCGCGGGGGGCGTGCGCACATCGACGCAGCGGGTCGTGATGCAGGACGGCGCCATCGTGACCACCTCGCACCCGCTGGACCTGGCCATGACCGGTCGGGGCATGCTGCCGGTGACCACGCTGGCCGACGTGAACAGCGGTGAGGCGCCGCAGATGCTGATGACGCGGACCGGATCGTTCCGCCCCGACGCCAACGGCATCCTGCGCACGCAAAGCGGGCTTGTCCTGATGGGCTGGCCGACCGCTTCGGATGGGAGCCTGCCGCTGGTAGCGCGCGACACGCCCACCGCGCTGCGTCCGATCGTCATCGAATCGAACCGTCCGGTCGGCGATCCGACCACCCGGGTCGAGATCGGCGCCAACCTGCCCGCGACCGAGACGCTGTCCACCGCGGGCGGCACGCCCATCCCCGTCGGGGTCGAGTATTTCGGCAACCTCGGCACCTCCGAGCGGCTTGAGATGACCTTCACCCCGCAGGTGGACCCCGCCACGCCGGGCCTGTCCAACACCTGGGTCGTGAACATCACCGACACCGCCTCGGGCGGCGCCTCCATCGCCAGCTTCCGGGTCGAGTTCGACGCGAGCCAGGCGCAGGGCGGCAGCATCGCCTCGGTGACGCCGCTGACCGGCGCGGGCACCTATGATGCGGCCTCGGGGACCATCATGCTGGACGCCAACAACGGCGAGAGCGAAATCGAGCTGTTCGTCGGCGTGCCGGGCGGCACGACCGGCCTGAAACAGCTGGCTGCGCCCTTCTCCCCGTCCAACATCAGCCGCAACGGCTCGCCTGCAGGACAGCTGGTGTCGGTTGAGATCGACGAGGCGGGCCGCGTGAACGCGACCTATGACACGGGCTTCGTCAAGACACTCTATCAGATCCCGGTGGTGGACGTGTCGAACCCGAACGGCCTCGAGGCAGTCGAGGGGCAGGCCTACAAGCCGTCGCGCGAATCGGGCAGCTTCTTCCTGTGGGACGCGGGCTCGGGCCCGACCGGAGAGATCGCGGGATACTCGCGCGAGGCCTCGACCACGGACATCGCGCAGGAGCTGACCTATCTGATCACCACGCAGCGCGCCTATTCGTCGAATGCCAAGATCATCCAGACGGTCGACGAGATGCTGCAGGAAACCACCAACATCAAGCGCTGATCCGCCCCGCAAGGGGGTCGGGTGAAGGAGGCCGGACATGAGCATTGCCAAGGCGATATCGAACGCGATGTCGGGGCTGACCGCCACCGCGCGCGGAACCGAGACGGTGGCGTCGAACCTGGCCAACGTCATGACGCCGGGCTATGCGCGCCGCGAGATGGCCGTCACCGCCCAGCTGCAGGGCGGGGGCGTGCGCATCGACGGCATCACCCGGATCGTGAACGCCAGCCTGCTGTCCGAACAGCGGCTTGCGGCCTCGGCGGTGGGTGACATGTCGACCCAGGCCGCGTTCCACAAGCGGGCCGAGAAGGTTGTGGGCCTGCCTGGAGAGCCGCATGCCTTGACCACGGCGCTGACCGATTTCCAAGCCGCGCTAAGTGCGGCCTCCACCCGCCCCGACGACGAGATCCGCCTGTCCCAGGTCGTCAGCACGGCCGGCACGCTGGCCGATCGGCTGAACACGGCCTCGGCCGAGGTGCAGGCCATGCGCGGCGCCGCGCAGCAGGGCATCCGGTCCGACGTGGCCACGGTGAACGCCGCGTTGGAGCGGGTCGCCTTCCTCAATGTGCGCATCGCGGTCCTGGACGCGGACGGCAAGGATGCCACCCCGCTGATGGACGAGCGTCAGCAGATGATCGACCGCATCTCGGCCATCGTGCCGGTCCAGGAGGTCGCGCGCGAGGCCGGCAAGGTCGCGTTGTTCACCGCCGAAGGCGCGGTGCTGCTGGATGGCAGCGTTCCGGCCAGGCTGGGCTTCCAGGGCGGCGACCAGGTGACCGCCGATCAGGTCGTCGGCGCGCCGCTGGAGCGTCTGACGCTGAACGGTACCGCGCTGAGCGCAGGCCAGATGCGGCTTTTCGGCGGAGGGTCGCTGGCCGCGAACTTCGCGATCCGCGACGAGATGGCGCCGCGCCTGCAGTCCGAACTGGACGACATGGCATTCGATCTGCAACAGCGGCTGGCCGACCCGGCTGTCGATCCGACATTGAGCGCGACGGGTCCCGGCCTGTTCACCGATGCCGGCACCCGCGCCGATCCGGCCGCGCGCACCGGCCTGGCCGGGCGTCTTGCCCTCAACGCGGCGGTCGATCCCCGGCAGGGCGGGCAGCTGTGGCGTCTTCGCGCGGGCCTGCAGGCGCCGACGGATGGCCCCGTGGGGCAGGGTGCCGTGCTGTCGGCGCTGGTCGGGGCGATGGAGGCATCGCGTCCCGCAGGGGCCGGAACCGGCTTCGAGGGCAACGCGACGCTGGCGCAGCGCTTCGGCACCGTCGAATCGCGCGTCTCAGCCCGCCGCGTGGAGGCCGAGGCCGATCTGTCTATCCGCAGCAGCCGTCAGTCGACGATCTCGGGCAGCATGATGGCCGATGGCGTGGACAGCGATGCCGAGATGCAGCGCCTGTTGCAATACGAACAGTCCTATGCCGCCAACGCCCGCGTGCTGGTCGCCGTGGACGACATGATCAACCAGATCCTGAGGATGTAGCCGTGACCCTGAACAGTATCGGTGACCAAGCCCGCGCCTATGCGCTGCAGGTCGCCTCGAATCGGATCAAGACGACGATGGCGACCCTGACCCAGGAGGTCTCCTCGGGGCAGGTCGCCGATATCGGTCAGCGCGTGAACGGCAACACCCGCGCCCTGAGCGAGATCGAGAGCCGCATCCGCCTGACCGGCCAGATGCAGCAGAACGGCGCCGATGCCGCCATCCGGCTGCAGGCGGTCCAGGACATGTTCGAGGGCGTGCGCAGCACCACCGCCGACCTGGGCATGGCCCTGGGCATCAGCCCCTTCGCCGACGAGGCCCTGCTGAACACCCGCACCAAGGAGGCCGTCAGTGCCTTCACCAGCGTCATCCAGAAGTTCAACGGCACGAACAGCAACCGCCACATCCTGTCCGGCGACGCCAGCGACATCCGACCGATCTCCGAGCCTGGGGACATCCTGGACAGTCTGCAGGCGCTGACCGCCGGCATGACCACGGCGGATGACGTGGCGCAGGCCATCGCCGGATGGTTCGACGCGCCATCGGGGGGCGGAGGCTTCCTGGACGTCGCCTATCACGGGACCTTCGGGCCGCCGCAGCGCATCATGGTCGGCGAGGGGGTCGCGGTGGAGATGGAGACGACCGCCGCAAGTCCCGCGGTGCGCGACCTGCTCAAGGGTCTGGCGACGGCCGCGATCATCGACCGCGGGGCCTTGGCGGGCAGCCATTCCGAAAGGGCCGCGCTGCTGTCGATCGCGGGGCGGACGATGATCACCGCCGACGGCACCGTCCTGAACGAGATGGGCCGCGTCGGCCTGGATCAGCAGACCGTGCAGCGCGCGCAGGTGACCAACGGCGCCAGCCTGAACACGCTGGAGCGGGCACGGGGCGACATCCGCAGCGCGGACCCGTTCGAGACCGCCGCGGCGCTGAACGAAGTGCAGTCCCAGCTGGAATCGCTCTATGCGGTGACGGCCCGGTTGTCGAAACTCAAGCTGGTGGATTTCCTGCGGTGAAAACGGTTCTTCAGGCCATCGTGCTGTGGTTGGCCTTCAGCATGGCCGCCCTGGCGGTCCCGGTGCGGATCAAGGATCTGGCCGATTTCGACGGGGTGCGGGGCAACGACCTGGTCGGCTATGGCCTGGTCGTGGGCCTGGACGGATCGGGCGACGGCATGCGCAACGCCCCCTTCACCGAGGAGATGCTGGCCGGGCTGCTGGAGCGGTTGGGCGTGAACGTCACCGATGACGCGCTGCGCTCGAAGAACGTGGCGGCGGTGATCGTGACGGCGACGCTGCCGCCCTTCGCGCGGTCGGGCAGCCGGATCGACGTCAACGTGTCGGCCATAGGCGATGCCAAGAGCCTTCTGGGCGGCACTCTGGTCATGACGCCGCTGAAGGCGGCGGACGGCAACATCTATGCGGTGGCGCAGGGGTCGATCATCGCCGGAGGGGTCTCCGCCGAGGGAGACGCGGCCCGCGTGGTCGAGGGCGTTCCCACCACCGGCAGCATCCCCGTCGGCGCCCGGGTCGAGCGCGAGGTCGAGTTCGACTTTGCCGGCATCGACGACATCCGGATCGCGCTGCGCAACGCCGACTTCACCACCGCGACGCGGGTCGAGGATGCCATCAACCGCGACTTCAACCGCCAGCTGGCGGTGACCCTGGACAGTGGCACGGTGGTCGTGAATTTTCGCGGCCTGGGGGACGTGAATCCCGCGCGCGTCGTCGGCCGGATCGAGAACCTGATGATCGAGCCCGAGGATCGCGCCAAGGTCGTCATCGACCACAAGTCCGGAACGATCGTCGTCGGAGAGCGGGTGCGCATCTCGCGCGTGGCGGTGTCGCAGGGCAACCTGACCCTGCGCGTGGCGGAGGCGCCCCTGGTGTCGCAGCCAAACCCCTTCGCGGAGGGCGAGACCGTGACCGTGCCGCGCACCGCGGTCGACGTGGTCCAGGAGCCCGGGATCGGCTTTGTCGAAGTCGCCGGAGAGACGAACCTGTCGGACCTGGTGGACGGGCTGAACGCGCTCGGGGTGCGGCCCCGCGACATGATCGACATCCTCAAGTCGATCCATTCGGCGGGCGCGCTGCATGCCGACCTGATCGTGGAGTGACGATCAGTTTTACAGCCGGCCCGCCATGGCCGACAGATACAGCGCCGCCGTCCCGGCCCGCGTCTGCCGATAGAACCCGCCGCGTCGCAGCGCCATCACGGCCTGCGGCGCGCGCGCCGTCAGTGCGTCGCGCAGATGCGCCAGCGTGCGACGCGCGTCCGGCGTCAGATCCAGCGGCGCCAGGCTGTCGTGGTTCGCCCGCATCCAGTCGCCGAAATCCCCGGCCATCAGCTGGCGCAGGCGGGCGGCCAGGGCGGGCAGCGTGTCGTTGCGGCCGACCTCGGACCGGGCGTGCTGACGATAGAGGAGCGACGGTTCCGGGTCATGGATCAGCGTCGCGCCATGCCCGGCGGTGACCTGATAGGCCCACCAGTCATGCGACAGGATGCGGGCCCGGCGCGCATGGGGTGCGGCCCGCTGGAGCAGGCGAACCGCCTGCGGATCGAAGACCGAGGTGTTGCCCGCCATGCAGGCCTGGACCAGCGCATTGCGGAACGAAAGCGGCCGCAGGAAGCGGCGCGACGGCGTCAGCGGGGTCAGATGCGCATCCGTGATGATCGTGCGCGCCGCATAGTGGCCCGGCCCCGTCAGGTCCGCCAGGGCCGCGACCGCGCGCTGCAGCTTGGGTGGAAACCACAGGTCGTCCTGATCGCAGAAGGCGGCGAAGGCGCCCTCCGGGACCTGTTCCAGCAGCGAGAGGAAGTTCGCGGTCGCCCCCGCGCGGGGTCCCGGCACGATGCGCACCCGACCGCGGGGATGGGCCTCGGCGAAGCGCGCGAGGATGGCCGGGGTGGCGTCGGTCGATCCGTCATCCGAGGCGATCAGCGACCAGTCGGCATGGGTCTGCGCCGCCAGGCTGTCCAGCTGCTGCTGCAGATGGGCGGCGCCCTGATAGGTCGCAAGCAGGATCACCACATGATGCGACGGCATGGCGTCTCCGGGTCGCGGCACTGAACGGACAAGGGCCCGAAGCGGCTGCTTCGGGCCCCTGTCGTTCTGGCGTGCCGCGGCGCGGAGGGCAAGCCGCCTCAGCCGGGCTGACGGACGATGTCCTCGATCAGGACCGCGGCGACGGGCAGGTCGGCCGCACCGTGGGCCGCCTCGACCAGGGCGTCGCGCAGGGTCGACAGGTTGCGGTCGGCGGTGAAGTTGCCGTCGAAGCCGCCGGTATTGGCGTGGATCATCAGCTGACGCAGCAGCGCGTCGCGCAGGCTGTGCTCCTTCTGCGCAAGCTTGGGCAGCGTGGCGCCGTCGGTCTTCAGCGTCAGCGTCAGGATCATCACGTCGCGCATGTCGCCCTGCCGGACCAGCGGCACGAAGAACTGGGTCGGAAAGGTGAAGAAGGCGTCCTCGGTCGGCGAACCCTCGGCGGGGGCGTCGTGCCCCCCGCCGTGATCGTCCGTGGAAGGCGCGGCGGCCGCGTGATCGTCGGCCGGTTCGGCATGCGCGTCGGCGGCCTCGGCCTCGTGGCCGGCGGCCGCGCTCTCCGCGTCCTTCGGGGCGCGCAGCATCTCGCCGGCGAAGGCACCGCCGACCAGGGCCAGGACGGGCAGGGAGAGAGGGATGATCTTGCGTATCACGATGTCACCTCAATAGGGCAGGACGATATCGGCGATCTGCTGGCCATAGCGCGGCTGCTGCACGTCGGTGATCTGGCCGCGTCCGCCATAGCTGATTCGCGCGCCCGCGATGCGGTCATAGGCGATCTCGTTGCTGCGATCGATGTCGGCGGGGCGCACGAAGCCGCTGACGGTCAGCTCGCGCAGCTCGAAGTTCACGCGGACCTCCTGCGTGCCCTGGATCTGCAGCGTGCCGTTGGGCAGCGTGTCGACCACCGTCGCCGCGACCCGCAGCGTCAGCTGGTCGCGCCGCGAGATGTTGCCGTTGCCGCGATACGAGGACGACGACGACGCATCGGCCAGGTTGTCGAAGCTGGCCCCCTCGGGCAGCTTCTCGCCAAGGCGCTGCGGGATGCCGACCATCTGCGGGATCGACACGTTCTCGCTGCTGGTGCGGTTGCGGCCGCTGCTGTTGCTGATCGTGGCCTCGTCGTCGATCGCGATCACGACGGTCAGGATGTCGCCGCGGATCGCCGCGCGCCGGTCGCTGATCAGCGAGGACTGCGTGCCGGCCCATAGCGATGCGGCGGCCTCGGGGCGGCCCGAGTTCAGCGGCAGGTCCAGCGGCGGGTTGGTCATCGCCTGGAACTCCTCGGTCTCGCGCGGCGAGGTCAGTTCCGGCGCCTGGCCGATATTGGCGGCGCGCGAGCAGCCGGCGGCGGCCAGCATCAGGCACAGCAGGGTGGCGGGTTTCATCGTCGTTCCTCTCAATGGGTGATGGCCAGCGTGCCGTCCGGCATCACCTGGGCGGTGACCGTGCTGCGCGAGTCCATGTTCATGACGCGGATCAGCTCTCCTGCGGCGCCGTCCGACATGGCGCGCCCCTCGGTGTCGATCTGCAGGGCGCCGCGCCGGAAGCGCAGGCGTACGATCTGGTTGCGGCCCACGACGCGCGGGGCCTGCAGCATGTTGGCGTGCAGCGGCCGGCCTTCGTAGATGGTGATGCGGGTCTGCATCCCGATCGCGGCGGAGGGATCGGTCAGGCCGGGGCGGTCGGTGTCGATGACCGTCAGGTCAACCGCGGCGATCACATGGCCCACCGGCAGGGTGCGCGCGGCGCCCAGGCCCCCCGCCAGGGCCGCGCCCGGCATCAGCGCGAGCGCCAGGATCAGCGCCCGCATCACCGCACCTGCGTCGTCGCGCCGAGCATCTGGTCGGCAGCGGTGATGACCTTGGCGTTCAGCTCGTAGCCGCGCTGCGCCTTGATCAGTTCGGTGATCTCGCGCACCGCATCGACCGAGCTTTCCTCCAGATAGCCCTGGCGCAGGGTGCCCAGCCCGTCCTGGCCGGGATTGACCACCTGCGGGCCGCCCGAGGCCGCGGTCTCGACGAACAGGTTCGAGCCGATGGCCTCGAGGCCCTTCTCGTTGGCGAAGCCCGCCAGCGTGATCTGGCCCAGCAGTTCGGGCTGGACCCGGTCGGCGAAGGAGGCCCAGACCTCGCCGCCGGCATTGATGGTGACGGCGCGCGCATCCTCGGGAATGGTGATGTCGGGGACCAGCGGATAGCCGTCCGAGGTGACGATCTGCCCCTCGGGCGAGCGTTTCAGCCCGCCGTCGCGCGTATAGCCCGAGATGCCGGAGGGCAGGGTGACCTCCAGATAGCCGTCGCCCTCGATGGCCACGTCCAGATCGCCGCCGGTCTGGGTCAGCGCGCCCTGCTGCAGGTTGACGCTGACGGCGGTGGGGCGCACGCCCAGGCCCAGCTGGACGCCTGCCGGGATCACGGTGCCGTCGGCGGCGGTGACGCTGCCCGGGCGGGCGGCCTGCTGATAGTGCAGGTCGGCGAACTCCGCGCGGCGGGCGTTGTAGCCGGTGGTGGACATGTTCGCGAGGTTGTTCGAGATGACCTCGACGCGGGTCTGCTGGGCGCTCATGCCGGTTGCGGCGATCTGCAGGGCTCTCATGGCGGTTCCTTAGCGGGTCATGGCGGTGATGGCGCCGCGGATGCGCTGATCTTCGCGGTCCAGGAAGGTCTGGCCCAGCTCGTAGGCGCGCTGGACCTCGATCATGCGGGTGATCTCGAAGACGGGATCGACGTTGGATTCCTCGAGAAAGCCCTGGCGGATGCGGCCTTCCTCGACCAGCTCGGGGGCGCCCTCGATGGCGAAGCCGGTGCCGCTCTGGCGGGTCAGGTCGATGCCTTCGGGGGGGGTGAACAGGCCGATGCGTCCGAAGGGCAGACCGTTCGCCGACAGGGTGCCGTCGGCGCCGATCGCGACCGAGCTGGCACCCGCGGGCAGGATGATCGGGGCCTGCCCCTCGTCCAGCAGGCGGTGCCCGTCCGCGTTCATCAGCTCGCCCTCGGCCGAGGGGGTGAAGGCCCCGGCGCGGGTCAGGCGCAGCCCCTCGGGGCTCTCGACCAGAAAGAACCCCTCGCCCTCGATCGCCAGGTCCATGCTGTTGTTCGTCTGCGTCAGCGAGCCCTGCTGCAGGTCCAGCAGGCGGCCGCGGGCATGGGCCATCGACAGCGTGTCGCCCTGGCGGTCCAGCGCGGAGAGATGCTCGGCGAAGATCACCCCCTCGCGGCGGTAACCGGCGGTGTTCGCGTTGGCGATGTTGTTGGCCACGACGCGCATCTCGGCCATCAGGCCGGATTGCCGCGACAGGCTGGCATAGATTGCGTTGTCCATCTCAGCTTCCCGCGATCATGGGGATGATCTCGCCCAGGTAGAAATCCGCGAGCGCCGTGGTCATGAAGCTCATCGAGACCCAGAAGACGACCAGCATCAGCCCCACCTTGGGCACGAAGGTCAGCGTCATCTCCTGGACCGAGGTCAGCGCCTGGAACAGGCCGATCACCACGCCCGCGATCAGCGCCACCCCCAGAAGCGGGGCCGAGATGCGCACCGAGATCAGCAGCGCCTGGCGCAGCATGTCGAAGAGGACCGTCTCTCCCATCACGACACCCTCCCGTTACACCGGCATCCGCAGGATTTCCTGATAGGCCTCGACGACCTTGTCGCGGATCGCCACGACGGTGTTCATGGTCAGCTCGGCCTCGGCGATGGTCTGGACCAGCTGCTGGGTGCTGGTCTGGCCCATCATCGTGCTGGCCGAGACCTGATCGACCTGCGCCATCTGGGCGGCGAAATCCTCGGCCGCCTGGCCCACGCGGGCCAGGGTGTCCGATCCGGGTTGCGGGGCGACCGCGGTGCGGGCGGCGGAGTAGGCGTTGGCGGCATTCAGTCCGGAGATCATGGGTCAGCCTTTCTAGCGACGGAGAAGATCAAGAAGCGACGCGCTCATCTGGCGGGTCTGTTCGAACATGCGCAGGTTGGCCTCGTAGCTGCGGCCGGCCTCTCGGCTGTCGGCCAGCTCGATCACCAGATCGACGTTCGAGCCGTCGTAATAGCCGTCGGCATCGGCCATCGGATGCGCGGGGTCGTGGATGCGGGGCAGGGCGGTCTGGTCCAGGATGGTGCGCCCGGCCTCGACCTCGCCCGTGGGGCGACCGAAGCGGACGGCCTCCTCGAAGGTGACCAGCTTGCGGCGATAGCCGGGCGTGTCGGCATTGGCGATGTTCTCGGCGGTGTGGCGCAGCCGTTCGGTCTGCGCACGCATCCCCGACGCCGCGAGGCGCAGCGGTGAGATCGGATCGGACATGGGTGGGGTTCCTTACCGGCGTCCCAGGCTGGACCGCATGAGGTCCAGTCCCGAACGGTAGATGGTCAGAGACAGGTCGTGATGGCGCTTGACCTCGGCGGCGCGGACCATCTGGTCCTCCAGCGAGACCGAGTTGCCGTTGGGCGAGACGGGGCCCGCGGTCTCGATCACGCGGGCGGTGCCGGGCGACCATTGCGGGCTGTCCAGGTGCCGCGCGTTCGACACGCGCAGCGTGCCGGCCGTCTCGGCCCGGCGATAGCTGTCGGCGAAGGGCTGCAGGTCCGACGCCCGGAAGCCGGGCGTGTCGGCATTGGCTATGTTGCGCGCCACCTCGATATGGCGGGCCTGGCTGTGCTGGCCCATGGCGCGGGCCATCCGCAGCATCTCGATCTTCTCAAACATGAGGCTTCTCCTCAATTCCGATAAACCCGGTCTTAACCCCAATTGGTTTAGAAACCGTTTCGTGGACCGAAAAATGCTCAGCCGCGAAGGATGCCCCGCATGGACAAGTTCGAATCGATCGCCCGCCGCCTGTCGCAGCTGCGGCTGGCGCGGCATTTCGGTCGGGTGCAGGCGATCCGCGCGGGCCTGATCGCGGTCGAGGGTCTGAACGGACGCGCATCGGTGGGCGACCGGGTGCGAATCGCCCTCGCCACCGGGCATCTGGGCGGCGAGGTCGTGGGCCTGTCGCCGCGCACCGCCCAGGTCCTGCCCGAGGGACCGATCGAGGGGCTGTCGGTCGGCGCCGAGGTGCAGCTGTGCTTCGCCCCGCGAATCGCGCCCTGCGACGACTGGATCGGGCGCATCATCGACCCGCTGGGCCAGCCGCTGGACGGCCGCCCGCTGTCGCACGGCCTGACCGAGCGCAGCTTTCGCAGCGAGGCGCCGCCCGCCGTCACCCGCAAGCGTCTGGGCGCGCGTCTGGGCACGGGCATGGCGGTCTTCGACACGCTGCTGCCCATCGTCGCGGGCCAGCGGATCGGCCTCTTTGCCGGGTCCGGCGTGGGCAAGTCCACGCTGCTGTCGCAGATGGCCCGCGGCGTGCAGGCCGATGTCGTGGTCATCGCTATGATCGGCGAGCGCGGGCGCGAGCTGCGCGAGTTCGTGGAGAAGACCATGGGCCCCGAGGGGATGGCCCGCGCGGTGATCGTGGCGGCGACCTCGGACCGTTCGCCGCTGATCCGGCGGCGCTGTGCCTGGGCCGCGATGGCCGTGGCCGAGCATTTCCGCGACCAGGGCCGCCATGTCCTGTTCCTGGCCGATTCGATCACCCGTTTCGCCGAGGCACATCGCGAGATCGCCCTGGCCGCCGGAGAGCCGCCCAGCTATCGCGGCTTTCCGCCCTCGGTGTCGAACCTGATCATGGCGCTGGCGGAACGCGCGGGCCCCGGACCCGAAGGGACCGGCGACATCACCGGCATCTTCAGCGTGCTGGTCGCCGGATCGGACATGGAGGAGCCGGTGGCCGACATCCTGCGCGGCACGCTGGACGGGCATGTGGTGCTGGACCGCACCATCGCGGAACGTGGGCGGTTTCCGGCGGTGGACGTGGTGCGGTCGGTCTCGCGGTCGCTGCCCGACGCGGCCAGCGCGGTCGAGAACGCGGCCATCGCGCGCGCGCGCGCCGCCCTGGGGGCCTATGCCGAATCCGAGCTGATGATCCGCGCGGGCCTCTATGCGCCGGGGTCCGACCCCAAGCTGGACGAGGCGGTGCGCCTGTTCCCGCAGCTGGACGAATTCGTTACCCGGCGCTGTCCCGGCGTGCCCGAAAGCTTCGCCGCGCTGGAGGCCGCTTTGCGCGTGCCGCTGCGGGCGCGGGCCTGAGCGCAACGCGGCGCAACCGGTCGCGCAGGATCTTCGCATGCGGGCGGTGAACCGCGTCGGACCATGCTGCGTTGGAGCTTAATCATTGTTATAACCGAAGGGGCGGCCATTGCGCCCAGAATCTCGATTTGCAAATGTCCGGCTGCTTTGAAAGGAGGGGCGGAATGGCGATCACCGAATACTTCATCCGCTACCTCCAGCGCCGCGACAGCCTGTCCGAACGCGACCTGGACCGGCTGCGCGGCCTGCGCACGACCCATGTGGCCTTCGCCCCCGGAGAGGTCATCGTGCCCGCGCACCGGCTGGCCAAGCGCAGCTGCATGATGCTGCGCGGCATGTCCGCACGCTCGCATCAGCTGGTCGGTCGTCCGAACGAACGGGTGATCACCGCCCTGCACGTGCCGGGCGACTTCGTCGATCTGCACGGCTTCGTGCTGGCCGGGCTGGAGCATTCGGTTGTGGCCGCCGGTCCCGCCGAGGTCGAGTTCGTCGAGCATGACGAGCTGGTTGAGATCACCGAGAACTTTCCCCACCTGACGCGGCTGCTGTGGATGGCCACGCTGATCGATGCGGCGGTACATCGGCAGTGGCTGGTGGCGGCGGCCTCGCTGCGCTCCAGCGCGCATCTAGCCCATCTGCTCTGCGAGGTCTACGTGCGGCTGAACGCGGTCGGCGCGGCCTCCGGGCACACATTCTCGCTGCCGCTGCTGCAGCGCGAGCTGGCCGACATCCTGGGCTATTCGCCGATCCACGTGAACCGGGCGGTGCGCGACCTGCGCGACCGGGGCCTGCTGCGCTGGTCGGGCGCGGATGTGGTCATCCTCGACTGGAAGGGGTTGGCGACGCTGGCGCGCTTCGATCCGACCTATCTGGACATGGAACGCCAGAGCCGCTGAGCGTCACTCGCACAGCCGCCAGCCGCCGTTTCGCGCGGCGATGTCCAGATGCAGGTGGTCGTCATGCGCCGCGTTCGACCCCGGCCCCAGCACCGTCGTGAACATCAGGCAGGCCGTCCCCTGCGCCGCCCGCTGAAAGCTCTCGGCGGGATCGCCATCGCCCTGACGCGGCTGGACGGGCACCGGATCGCCGTCGTCCAGGCGGAACCCCATCACGTCGATCGCATTGCCGTAGCCGTGTTCCGAGGGCTTTGGATCGGCGTCGCCGGTCCCGACCCGCTCGCGACAGGAATAGCCCGGCCCGGTCTCGAGGCCCGTCAGGCGCGGCGCGTCGGGCAGGGTCGCGGCCGCGGGAATGAGGAAATCGCGCGTCCACAGCGCCAGCGACAGCGCGGTGTCGCAGCGCAGGACCGGCTCTCCGCTCAGGGGGATGCCGGGCAGGATCCGGGTGACCTGCAGCGGCCGGGCGATACCGCAATCGCGGTTGTCGGGATCGGTGACGGGCGGCACCGGGCGGAAGCCTGCGCCCAGCACCGTCAACGCCAAGCGGCAGGCGTCGTGGCGCGCATCGCTCTCGCGCAGGGTGAACCAGACGGGCGGCGCGGGCGGGCCGAAGGGCTGCGGTGCCGCGTCGGCGGTCGCGTCGGCGGCGGGCGCCGTCTCGACCGCGCCCGATTCGACGGGCGCGGTATCCGCGGGATCGGCGGGGCGTTCGGGCGGGCGCGGGGCCTCCTGCGCGGCGGCGGGAAGCGTCAGGACCACGGCCGTGAGCAGCGCCGCCGCCCGGATCATGGCTGCGCCGGGTCCAGCGGCGGCACCACGAAGCCCTGCGGCAGCGCATCGGTCAGCGCGTTGCTGAGGGGATCGGGGCTGAGGGGATCGGAGGCGGGCGCAGCCGGATCGGTCGCGGGGGCCGCGGCCTCGGGCACCGGGGCCGCCTGAGCCTGGGGCGCCGCCAGCGGGTCGGGCAGGGCCAGGGGCTGGGCCGGATCGGGTGTGGCGGCCGCGGCGGTTCCGTCCTCGGGCAGGGCGATGGCGGCCACCGGGGGCGTCGAGGGGGCGGCGGTGCCGGTCGCGTCGGCGATGCTGACGCCCGCGTCCAGGAACTGCACCTCGGTGCCGCCGATGCGGACCATTCCGGCCAGCTCCTCGGCGTCCCAATTGGTCAGGCGCACGCAGCCCATCGACTGGTTGTGGAACAGCTGCGAGGGCGTGGGCGTGCCGTGGATGCCGTAGGTGGGCTTGGTCAGGCCGATCCAGACCGTGCCGACAGGGCCGTTTGGGCCGGGCGGGATCACCAGCGGCCGGTCGTTGCCCTCCTGGCGGAAGTTGACGTCCGGGTTGTAGGTGTAGTTCGGATTGATCGCCACCGTGCGCACGTTGTGCGCGCCCTGCGGCGACGGGGTGACGCTGGAGCCGATGGTGGCCGGATAGTCGACCAGCATCTCGCCCCGCGCGTTGTAGCCCGCGACGCGGCGGTTGTCCTTGTCGATGATGATTCGCGTGACCTCGCCGCGCAGGGGCGGGTTCGGGGCCATCACCTGGATCGTCGCGCCCGGCACCAGGTCGATGCCGGGGTTCAGGAACTGGATGAACTTCTCGTCCATGTGGAACCGCTCGCCGAGGCGTTCGGCGATGCTGGTATGCGCCATGGCGGGCATCAGCGCCTTTTCCGCATAGTCGGTCGGGATCGACGCGGCCAGCCCGGCGGCGTCCTCGGCGGTGATGGTGTAGGATTGCGTGACCGGGCGCACCGCGAAGGATTGCAGCAGGTTCCAGACATGCGGGTCCATGATCCCGTCCTGGGGCAGGCCGGTGCGGCGTTCGAAGGCCAGGATGGCGGACTGGCTCATGCCGCCCTTGAACCCGTCGATCACGCCCGGAGAGGTGCCCGAGCGGTCCAGCAGCAGCTGCACCTTGGCCGTCAGCGCCGACCGGCCGCCCGGCAGGGCGCCGCCGCCATACTGCGCCGCCTCGATGTCGGCGGCGGTGAAGGGCAGGTCGGGCGTCTGGCCCAAGGCGGGCCAGGCCCAGCCAAGCGCAAGCGCCAGCAGGGCCGTACGGACAGGGTTGGGCATTGAGCAGGCTCCGATCATCAGGGCGCACCATCCGGCATTGAGCGAAAAACCGCCAGATAGCCCAGAGGTCACGTTTCGGTCAATTCGACGTTGCGTTCCGCATAGTGGAATGACAGTCTGCTGTGTGGAACAGGGAGGAGTTTCACCATGACCAGATCGTTCGCCCGGAACGCGCTGATGGCCGCTGGCCTGACCGCGATGCTTGCCGTCCCCGCCACCGCCCAGACCGTGCTGATCTACGGAGAGCCGGGTCCGAACCGCGGCGCGCGCGCCGAGGCGACGCAATGGTTCGCCGACCAGGTGGCCGAACAGTCGGGCGGCGACCTGACGCTGGACATCACCTGGGGGGGCGCGCTGTTCTCCGAGAAGGCCGCCGTGCAGTCGCTGCGCGACGGGGTGGCCGATCTGGGCAGCGTCATCGGCGTCTACTTCCCGCAGGACATGGTGGCCTACGGCATCGCCGACCTGCCGCTGGAGAACCCGGACCCCTGGGTCGGCATGAAGGCCACCGACGCGCTGATGCGCAACAACGAGCAGATCAAGGCCAACCTGGCCGCGCAGAACCTGGTCTATGTGGGCACCTACACCACCTCGGCGGTGCAGATGGGCTGCAAGGGACCGGCGGTGACCTCGGTCGACCAGCTGGCCGGCAAGAAGGTCCGCGGCGTCGGCGCCTATGGCCAGACGTTCCGCGACCTGGGCGCGACCCTGATCGACATGAGCGTCTACGAGGCCTATCAGGGCCTGGAGAACGGGCTGATCGACTGCACCCAGACCTATTCCTACCTGATCGCGGCGCTGAAGTTCGACGAGGTCTTCGACAGCTACACCTTCATCGACTGGGGTCAGGTCGGTGCCCTGGGCATCGTCATGAACAAGTCGATGTACGATTCGCTGACCCCCGAGCAGCAGCAGGTCATCATGACCGCGGGCGAGGGCCTGGCCGACGAGTTCGGCCGCATCGTGGGCGAGGCCAATGCCGAATCGATCAAGATCCTCGAGGATGCCGGCAAGGAGATCGTCCGCTTCTCGGACGAGGACCGCGCCAAGCTGACCGAGGCCGCCCAGCCCTATCTGGATGACTGGATCGCGCGCGCCGACGCCTCGGGCCTCGACGGGGCCGCGCTGCTGGAGGAATATCGCGGCCTGATCGCGCAATACAGCGCCGAGCTGGAAGCCCAGGGCTATCCCTGGGAGCGCGGCTGACCCATGCGCGTGATCGAACGGACGCTGCTGGACCTGTCGGTCCTGGCGCTGATCGTCCTGGGGCTGGTGATCTTCGCCAATGTCGTGGCGCGCGCGGTGTTCGGTACCAGCGTGCCCGACGCCATCATCATGGTGCGCGAGCTGATGGTGGCGGCCGTGATCCTGCCCATGGCGGCGGCGACCGCGGCGCGCAGCCATGTCGCCGTCACCTTCGTCAGCGACCGCCTGCCGCGGCGGATGCGGTCGCGGCTGATCGTGCTGGGCCATGTCGCGGGGCTCCTGGCGCTGACGCCGCTGATCTATGCGGCCTGGCGCGTGGCGGGGCAGGCCTTCGCCTCGGGCGAATTCTACTATGGCGACCTGAACATCCCGCGCTGGCCGGGCGTGACGCTGTTCCTGGCGGGGCTGGCGCTGATGTGGGTGCGGCTGGCCGTGCTGCTGGCGGGCGATCTGGGGCAGCTGCGCCGGGGCGACGCCATCCTGGATGCCGACGGACATGAGGTGAACTGATGGATCCGATGACGATCGGCCTGGTGGCCATGGCCGCCGTTCTGGTGCTTCTGGCGGCGCGCGTGCCCATCGCCTTCGCGCTGGCCGGGGTGGCGGCGACCGGCACCTTCCTGGTCTATGCGACCCGCGCGGGGGGCTTTGCGCCCGAACGCGCGCTGAACCCGACCAGCTCGGTCGTGTTCTCGAACTTCTTCGACCTGGTCCATTCCTACGACCTGTCGATGGTGCCGCTGTTCGTGGCCCTGGGCAACATCGCCTTCTATGCGGGCATCACCACGCGCATCTATGACGCGGCGGCGGTCTGGCTGCGCCAGCTGCCGGGCGGGGTGGCCATGGCCTCGGTGCTGGGCTGCGGGGGCTTTTCGGCCATCTCGGGCTCGTCCATCGCCTGCGCCTCGACCATGGGCCGCATCTGCGTGCCCGAGATGCTGCGCATGGGGTACGACCCGAAACTGGCCACGGCCTCGGTCGCGGTGGGGGGCACGCTCGGCTCGCTGATCCCGCCCTCGGTCCTCTTCATCCTCTACGGCATCTTCACCGAGACCTCGATCGCGCAGCTGTTCCTCGCGGGCGTGCTGCCGGGGCTGGTCTCTCTGGCGGGGATGCTGCTGGTCATCGCCTGGTGGGTGGGCCGCAACCCCGCCGCCGCCCCCGCGGGCGAGGCCGGAGGCGCCAGCCGGCGCGAGGCGGCCATCGCCGCCTGGCCCGCGCTGATGCTGTTCGTCGTCATCGTCGGCGGCATCTATGGCGGCATCTTCACCGCGACCGAGGCCGCGGCCGTCAGCGTCGTGCTGACCACGCTGATCGGCTTCGCGCAGCGCCGCCTGACATTGGGCGTGCTGTGGCGCGCCATCCGCGAGAGCCTGACCCAGACCGCCGCGATCTTCCTGATCGCGGGTGCGGCCAAGATCTTCGTCAGCTTCGTCGCGCTGACCGGGATGGCCGGCGCGGTCGTGGGCATGGTGTCGGACGCGCAGCTGTCCTTCGCGATGCTGATGCTGGTGATCGTGGTGATCTATCTGGTCCTGGGCATGTTCCTCGATCCGATCGGCATCATGGTGCTGACGCTGCCCTTCATGGTGCCGCTGGTGGACGGCTATGACATGAACCTGATCTGGTTCGGCGTCATCGTCGTCAAGCTGCTGGAGATCGGGCTGATCACGCCCCCCGTCGGGCTGAACGTCTTCGTGGTCAGCAACGTGACCAAGAATGTCAGCATCGACACGATCTTTGCGGGCGTCACGCGCTTTCTGGTCGTGGACGTGCTGGTCCTGGTGCTGCTGATCCTGTTCCCGATCATCTCGCTGCTGCTGCCGGGATCCATGTGATGAGCCCCGAACCCCGCCCGGATTACGAGGAGGACCGCAACTTCGCCACCACGCTGGCGCGGGGCCTGTCGGTGCTGCGCGCCTTCCGGGCGGGGGATGACGGTCTGACCAATGCCCAGATCGCCGAACGGACGGGCCTGCCGAAATCGACGGTGTCGCGGCTGACCTTCACCCTGGGCTGCCTGGGCTATCTGACGCAGCCGCAGCGCAACGACCGCTATCGCCCCGGGCCGACACTTCTGGCGATGGGGCACGTGGCGGCGGCGTCGCTGTCCTTTCTGGACGCGGCGCAGGACATGATGCAGGGCCTGGCGGACCAGACCGGCACGCTGGTCCTGTTCGCGGTGCGCGACCGAGACAAGGTCGCGCTGATGCGCACCTGGCGGCCGCAGCGCGCGGCCTCGATCTGGCTGGAGGTCGGCCACCGCCTGCCCATCGGCGGCTCGTCCTCGGGGCTGGCGGTGCTGGGCGCCTCGACGCGGGACGAATTCGCCTCGCTGATGGCCGATCATCCCGAACCGCCGCTGGACGGCGGCACGCTGGCCGATCTGCGCCTGCAGGCGCGCAGCCAGCTGGTCGCCCGCGGCTATGCGATCGTGGACCCGCGGCTGCGCTATTCCGGCTCGATCTCGGCGGTGTCGGTGCCGTTCCGGTCGGCGCGGCTGGCCGGGCCGGTCGCCTTTTCCTGCGGTGCGCTGGACGATGTCCTGCCCGACGACCGCATCCATGCCCATGTCGGCCCCGTCCTGCGCGAGACCGTCGCCCGCCTGCACGGGATGGTCGGCGCCGACGGCACCCCCGCCTGGTCGGGCAGCCCCAATGACTGAGAGGTTTCCGCGATGACTTCCCCCGTGACCTATGCCCGGCAGGGCCGCATCGGCCTGATCACCATCGACAACCCCCCCGTGAACGCCACTGGACAGGCCGTGCGCGCGGGCCTGATCGACGCCGCCCGCGCCTTTGCCGCCGATGACGCGGCCCAGGCCGGCGTCCTGATCTGCGCGGGTCGCACTTGGGTGGCCGGAGCCGACATCTCGGAGTTCGGGCGACCGCCGCAGGCGCCCTTCCTGCCCGATGTGATCGCCGCCATCGAGGCGCTGGAGAAACCCGTCGTCGCCGCCATCCACGGCACCGCCCTGGGCGGCGGGCTGGAGCTGGCCATGGGCTGCCATGCGCGCATCGCGGCGCCGTCGGCCCGGATGGGCCTGCCCGAGGTGACCTTGGGCCTTCTGCCCGGCGCGGGCGGCACGCAGCGCCTGCCGCGCCTGATCGGCCTGATGCCCGCGCTTGAGGCGATGACCTCTGCCCGCCAGATCCCCGCCCCTGAGGCGCGCGAGCTGGGTCTGATCGACGCGCTGGCCGATGGCGAGCTGACCGCCGCCGCCATCGCCCTGGCCGAGACGCTGGCTGGCCAGCCCCCGCGCCGCACCCGCGACCTGCCCGCGCCCGAGGCCGACCCCGCCGCGACCGATGCGCTGAAGGCCAGGCTGGTGCGCAGCCTGCCGGGCCAGATCGCCCAGACCACCGCCGTCGATGTCGCGACCGAGGGGCTGGCCCTGTCCTTCGACGAGGGCATGGCCGTGGAACGCGCGGGCTTTCTGGCGCTGATGGACAGCCCGCAACGCGCGGCGCTGATCCATGCCTTCTTCGCGGAACGCGCCGTCGCGCATCTGCCGCAGATCGCGGGCGTGCCGCCGCGCGCGCTGGACCGCGTGGGCATCGTCGGCGGCGGGCTGATGGGCGCGGGCATCGCGGTCTCCTGCCTGCTGGCGGGACTGGACGTGACGCTGCTGGAACGCGACCAGGCCGGCGCCGACAAGGCGGCGGCCACCGTGGCCGACCTGCTGGCAGGTGCGGTCAGCCGCGGCAAGCTGGCCGCGCCGCGCCGCGACGCCATCCTGGCGGACGCCTTCCGCACCGCGACCGACCACGAAGCGCTGGCCCAGGCCGATCTGCTGATCGAGGCGGTCTTCGAATCCATGGACGTCAAGCGTCAGGTCTTCGCCGCGCTGGACCGGGTGGCGAAGCCGGGCGCCGTGCTGGCCACGAACACCTCCTATCTGGACGTGAACCAGATCGCGGATGCGACCTCGCGCCCGCGCGACGTGATCGGCCTGCATTTCTTCTCTCCGGCCCATGTGATGCGCCTGCTGGAGGTGGTGGTTCCCGACCGCGCTGCCCCGGATGCCATCGCGACCGGCTTTGCGCTGGCCAAGCGGCTGAAGAAGGTCGCGGTGCGCGCGGGCGTCTGCGACGGCTTCATCGGCAACCGCATTCTGGCGCATTACCGCGCGGCGGTGGACGCGATGGTGCTGGACGGGGCCGACCCGATCGCGGTGGACCGGGCGCTGACCGGGTTCGGCTTCGCGATGGGTCCCTATGCGGTGACCGATCTGGCCGGGCTGGACATCGGCTACATGACCCGTCAGCGCAAGGCCGCCGACCGCCATCCGCGCGACCGGGTGCCGGCCTTTGCCGACCGCCTCTACGAACAGGGCCATCTGGGCCGCAAGTCCGGGCGCGGCTATTACGACTATGCCGCCAAGCCCCCGGTGCCGAACCCCGACCTTCCCGCGCTGCTGGAGGCCGTGCGCGCCGATCTGGGCCTGACGCCCCGCGGCTTCGACGCCGATGAGATCGTGGCCCGCACCATGGCCGCGATGGTGAACGAGGCCGCCCGCGTGGTCGAGGACGGCACCGCCCTGCGCCCCCTGGACGTCGATGTGGTGATGCTGAACGGCTACGGCTTTCCGCGCTGGCGGGGCGGGCCGATGCATTGGGCGGATGCCCACGGGCTGGACCGCATCCTGGACGACATCCGCCGCTTTGCCGCGGAAGACGACCATTTCTGGCGCCCCGCGCCGCTGCTGGTCGATCTGGTGGCCACGGGCCGCCGCTTCGCCGATCTGAACGAAGGACAATCCGCATGAAACAGCCGGTGATCGTCTCGACCGCCCGCACCGCCATCGGGCGCGCCAAGCGCGGCGCCTTCAACCAGACCCACGGGGCCGTGCTGGCCGGGGCCGTGGCCCGCGCCGTGGTCGAGCGTGCGGGCATCGACCCCGCGCTGATCGAGGACAGCCTCTGGGGCTGCGGCTATCCCGAGGCCGCGACGGGCGGCAACATCGCCCGTCAGGCGGTGATCCGCGCGGGCCTGCCCGACAGCATCGCGGGCGCCACGGTCAACCGCTTCTGCTCGTCGGGCCTGCAGGCGCTGGCGCAGGGCGCGCAGATGGTCGCCCATGAGGGCGCGCGCGCCGTGCTGGTCGGCGGAGTCGAGAGCATTTCCATGGTCCAGCCGCCCGTGCGTCATTCGCGGGAAGGATGGATCGAGGCGAACCGCCCCGACCTCTACATGACCATGATCGAGACCGCCGACATCGTGGCGGCCCGCTATGGGATCACGCGCGAGGCGCAGGACGCCTATGCCGTCGAATCCCAGGCCCGCACGGCCGCGGCGCAGGCCGCCGGGATCTTCGACGATGAGATCATCCCGATGACGGTCACCATGTCCGTCACCGACAAGGCCACCGGCGAGAGTGCCGACCGCGAGGTCACCATCGCCGCCGACGAGGGCAACCGCCCCGGCACCACGCTGGAGGCGCTGGCCAAGCTCGAGCCGGTGCGCGGTGCGGGCCAGTTCGTGACCGCAGGCAACGCGTCCCAGCTGTCCGACGGGGCGGCGGCGCTGCTGGTGATGGAGGCCGACCTGGCCGCATCGCTGAACCTGGAACCGCTTGGCGCCTTCCGCGGCTTTGCCGTCGCGGGCTGCGCGCCCGACGAGATGGGCATCGGCCCGGTCTTTGCCGTGCCGCGCCTGCTGGAGCGCCACGGGCTGACGGTCGACGACATCGACCTGTGGGAGCTGAACGAGGCCTTTGCCAGCCAGTGCCTCTATTGCCGCGACACGCTTGGCATCGATCCGGCGAAATACAACGTCAATGGCGGGGCCATTTCCATCGGCCATCCCTTCGGCATGACCGGTGCGCGCACGGCGGGCCATCTGCTGCGCGAAGGCCGCCGCCGGGGCGCCAAATGGGGCGTCGTCACCATGTGCGTGGGCGGTGGCCAGGGCGCCGCCGGACTTCTGGAGATCTTCTGATGGACATGAGCTTTACCCCCGAGGAAACCGCCTTCCGCGACAACATCCGCGCCTTTCTGAAGGCCGAGCTGGACCCCGCGCTGGCCCGCAAGGTGCGGCTCCATCACGACCTGACCAAGGCCGAGATGGAGGGCTGGCACGCCAAGCTGCAATCGCGCGGCTGGCTGGCCGGGAACTGGCCCACCGAATTTGGCGGCGCGGGCTGGACCGCGATCCAGCGCCACATCTTCGAGGAGGAATCGGCCCGCGCCCATGCGCCGCGCATCGTGCCCTTCGGCATCGCCATGCTGGGACCGGTCCTGCAGAAATTCGGGTCGAAGGAGCAGCAGGACTATTGGCTGCCGCGCATCCTGAACGGTGACGACTGGTGGTGCCAGGGCTATTCCGAACCCGGCGCCGGGTCGGACCTGGCCAGCCTGCGCTGCGAGGCTGTGCGTGATGGCGACCACTATGTCGTCAACGGGCAGAAGACCTGGACCACGCTTGGCCAGCACGCCAACATGATCTTCTGCCTGGTGCGCACCAATGCGACAGGCAAGAAGCAGGAGGGCATCAGCTTCCTGCTGATCGACATGGAGACGCCGGGCGTCACCGTGCGCCCCATCGTCCTTCTGGACGGCACGGCCGAGGTGAACGAGGTCTGGTTCGACAATGTCCGCGTCCCCGTCGCCAACTTGGTCGGCGAGGAGAACCAGGGCTGGACCTATGCCAAATACCTGCTGACGCATGAGCGCACGAACATCGCGGGCGTGGGCTTTGCCACCGCCGCGCTGGACAATCTGAAACGCGTGGCCCGCGCGCAGCGCCATCGCGGCCAGCCCCTGTCCGACGATCCGCTGTTCGCTGCCGAGATGGCGGGGGTCGAGATCGAGCTGATGGCCATGTCCACCACCAATTTGCGCATGCTGTCGGCGGCGGCCCAGGGCCAGGCGCCCGGCATCGAGAGCAGCATGCTCAAGATCAAGGGCACCCAGATCCGCCAGCGCCTGGATGCGCTGACCCGGCGCGCCTATGGCGGGCAGGCCATGGCCCTGACGCTTGAGGGGAACGAAGGCCCCGAGGGTGCCGACGAGGCCCTGGCCGCCAGCGCCACCTGGCTGAACAACCGCAAGCTGTCGATCTATGGCGGCTCGAACGAGGTCCAGCGCAGCATCATCTCCGGCGCGCTGGCGAAAGGATAAGCCCATGGACTTTCAGCTTTCCGACGACCACCGCATGCTGCAGGACAGCCTGCGCGGCATCCTGGCCCGCCATTCCGGCGAGGCGCTGATGCCCGCGCTGCTGGAGGCCGGCGTCCCCCAGGCCCTGCTGACCGAGGCCGAGGGCGGCTTCGACGGATCGGGCGCCGCCGTGGCGCTGATCTTCGAGGCCCTGGGCCGGGCGGGCGCGTCCCTGCCGCTGATCGGCACGATGATCGGGGCGGCGGCCCTGGCGCAGGCGGGCCAGCCTGCTGACGATGGGGCCACCATCGCCTTCGCCGATGCCGAACCCGGCACGCGTTACGACCGCGGCGTGGCGATCAGCGTCGATGGCGACCGCCTGACCGGGCGCAAGACCATGGTGGCGGGGGCCGAAGGGGCGGCGGCGATCATCGTCACCACCGCCGATGCGCTGTGGCTGGTCGCGCCCGACGCAACGGGGCTGACGGTGCGCCCCTATCCGCTGATGGACGATCAGCGCGGCGCCGACCTGATCCTTGACGCCACCCCCGCCACGCGGCTTGGGGCGCTGACGGATTTCGACGCGGTGCTGGCGCGCGGCGTCCTGGCCCATGCGGCCTATGCCTTGGGCACGCTGAGTGCGGCGGTCGATCTGACGCTGGACTATCTGCGCACCCGCAAGCAGTTCGGCCAGCCGCTGATCGCGTTCCAGGCCTTGGCGCATCGCGCCGCCGACCTGTCGGTCGAGGTCGAGCAGGCGCGCTCCGCCGTCACCAATTTCGCGGGCCATCTGGATGCCGATGCGCCCCTGCGCGACCGGCATCTGCAGGCCTGCAAGGTCACCCTGGGCCGGGTCGCGCGGCTGGTGGCCGAGGAATCGGTGCAGCTGCATGGCGGCATCGGCATGACCGAGGAATATGCGCTTGGCGGCATGATCCGCCGCCTGCTGGCCGCCGACACGGCCATGGGCGATGCGGATTTCCATCTGGAGCGGTTCGCGCGCGGCGAGCCCGCCTTCGCATGACCCTGATCCACGGGGAAACCGGCACCCAGTCCCTGATCGGCTATGTCCTGGACGTGGGCTGCCGGGCGGGGGCGGTCTGCTGGCTGGACCTGAACGACCGCCATCTGAACCGTCAGGGCATCCTGCATGGCGGGCTGGCCGCGACGCTTCTGGACAGCGCGATGGGGGCCACGGGCAGCCTGACGGTCGATGCCACAGGCCGCCATCCCTTCACCACCCTGTCGCTGACGGTGAACTATCTGGCGCCGGGCCTGCCGGGGCGCGTGACGGCCACCGGCCGCGTGACGGGCGGCGGACGCGCCACCCTGTTCATCGAGGGCGCGTTGCGGCATGAGGACGGCACGCTGATCGCCACTGCGACCGGCGTCTTCCGCAAGACAAGGGCCGCCCCATGACCGACCTCACCAATCCGCATTGCGAAATCAGCGACCTGGGCGACCGCCTGGTGGTCGAGAACCGCAACGCCGCCCGCCGCAACGCGCTGACGCCCGATTTCTACAAGGGCCTGCACCGCGCGCTGGAGCTGGCGACCGACAACCCCCGCATCGGCGCCGTGCTGATCATGGGCGAGGGCGATTTCTTCTGCGCGGGCGGCGATCTGACCATGCTGATCAAGGCGCAGGAGATGTCCGAGGATCAGCGCCGCGCCCGCATCGACGCGCTGAACGACCTGATGCGCGCGGTCGTGGCCTGCCCCCGCCCGGTCATCGCCGTGGTCGAGGGGGGCGCCGCCGGCGCGGGCCTGTCGCTGGCCTTGGCCTGCGACATGATCGTGTCGGCCCGCGATGCGCGTTACACGGCGGCCTATGTGAATGCCGGGCTTGTGCCCGATGGCGGGCTGACCGCGGCGCTGACCGCCTGCCTGCCGCCGCAGATGGCCGCGTCCATGGCCCTGACCGGCCAGCCCGTGGGCGCGGAACGCCTCCACGCCCTGGGCGTCATCCAGGAACTGACCGAGCCGGGAGAGGCCATCATGGCCGCCATGGCCCTGGCTGACCGCCTGGCCGCAGGCCCGGCCGAGGCGCAGGCCGCGATCAAGCATCTGCTGACCGGCGCCCGCGCCACCCTGCTGGAGGCGCAGCTGAGTGCCGAACGCGACGCGATGGCCACGGCCCTCGCCTCGCGCGAGGCCGCCGAGGGCATCACCGCCTTCCTGGCCAAGCGCCCCCCCGATTTCCGCCGCCTTCGCGAGGATTCATGACCCGTATCCACCAGTTGTTCGACGCCGCTTGCGCGGCCCATCCCGACCGTCCGGCCCTGACCGATTGGACGGGACGCACCCTGACCTATGCCGCACTGGACGATCTGGTCCGGCGGACGCAGGCGGATATGGCGGCGATGGGCCTGCGCCCCGGTGACCGGCTGCTGGTGGTGGCCGAGAACGCGGCCCCGGTGCCGGTCCTGCTGCTGGCCGCCAGCCGCATGGGCGCGGTGCTGGTGCCGGTGAACGCGCGCATGACCGCGCCCGAGCTGGCCAAGATCGCGGCCCATACCGAACCGCGCCTGACCCTGTTCCTGTCCGATGTCAGCGAGCCCGCGCGGCTGCACGCGGGCGATGCGCGCGCCGTCACGCTGGCCGGAGCGGCGTTGCATGTCGCGGGACCGTTCGACGCCGTGCCGGAGCAGGTGGAATCGCAGGACGCGATGACGGCGGTGATCCTCTACACCACCGGCACGACGGGCACGCCCAAGGGGGTGATGCTGACCCATGGCAACCTGATCTTTGGCGGCGAAAGCTCGGCCCGGCTGCGGGGGATGCAGGCGGATGACGTCATCTGGGGCGTGCTGCCGCTGACGCATGTCTTCGGGCTGACCTCGATGCTGGCGGCGGGGCTGGCCACGGGCGCGCATATCCGGCTGGAGCCGCGCTTTTCCGCCGCGCAGACGCTGGCCGCGCTGCAATCGGACGTGACCGTCCTGCCCGCCGTGCCGCAGATGCATGCGGCCAT
This sequence comes from Paracoccus sp. ME4, assembly GCF_046736325.1. Taxonomy (GTDB): domain Bacteria; phylum Pseudomonadota; class Alphaproteobacteria; order Rhodobacterales; family Rhodobacteraceae; genus Paracoccus. Next base: position 2,804,294 of record NZ_CP151276.1, on the reverse strand, counting down.
CATGGCCGAGGCGCGCGCCCAGGGGCTGGAGCGTCTGGCCCGGCCGCTGCGCTATGTCAGCAGCGGCGCGGCGCCTCTGGACCCCGACTGGAAGCGGCGGGCCGAGGCGTTCTACGGCATCGCGCTGCAGAACGGCTACGGCATGACCGAGACGACGGCGGGGGTGACCGTCACGAACAACGCCATCGGCGACCCGGACCCTTCGGCGGGCCATCCGCTGCCGGGGGTGGAGATCGCGCTGGACGAGACCATCGGCCGCGAACCCGGCACCGGAGAGGTGCTGACGCGGGGTCCGCACATCATGCGCGGCTATTTCCGCAATGCGGAGGGCACGGCGCAGGTGCTGCGGGACGGCTGGATGCGCACCGGCGATCTGGGCCGGATCGATGCGCAGGGGCGGCTGCACATCGTCGGCCGTTGCAAGGAGCTGATCATCCGCGGCGGCTTCAACGTCTATCCCCCCGAGGTGGAGGCCGCGCTGAACGATCATCCGGCCGTGCTGCAGACCGCCGTGATCGGCCGCGCGCGCGAGGGGGGCGACGAGGATATCCTGGCCTTCTGCCAGCTGATCGCGCCGGATGCGGTGTCGGCCGATGCGCTGGCGGCCCATGCGGCGGCGCGACTGTCGGCCTACAAGCGGCCCACGCGGATCATCCTGACCGGCCCGCTGCCCGCGGCGGCGACCGGCAAGGTGCTCAAGCACCGGCTGATTGCGCATTTCGCGGATTTGCTGGCGGTCTAGTCGCCCAGGACCAGGCGGTGGCGCGGCGGATAGAACTGCCGCGCGAAGGCCACGGGCAGCCCGTCCAGCAGGGTCACCCGCTCGATCGCCATGACCGGGGTGCCGGGCTCGACCTCCAGGTTCACCGCGCAGGAGCCGCTGGCGGCCTCGGCCAGGATCGAGACATGGCCCTGGATCACCGGCAGGCTGCGGGCCAGCCATTCCTGCGGCGGTTCGGCCGCGAACAGGCCCGGATCGGCCGCCGCCCCGCCCGGCATGGCCAGCAGGCGCGGATGCAGCCAGATCGCCTCGCAGCAATGCGGACGCGCATCGGCCAGATAGCGCGACTTGACCAGCAGCAGCCGTTCCGAGGCATCCAGCTGCAGCGCCTGCATCGCGGCCGGGCTGGGCGGGCATGTCAGATACTCCGTCATCTCGTGGCGATAGGTGGCGCCCAGGGCCTCGATCTCGTCGCGGATCACCCGCAGCGACAGGGTGGTGCGGCGCGAGGTGGTCGCGGCGACGCGGGTGCCGACCTTGCGGCGGCGCTGGATGATGCCGCTGTCGGCCAGCTCGCGCAGCGCCCGGTTCACCGTGGCACGCGCGCAGCCCATCTCCACCGACAGCATCTGCTCGGTGGGGATCAGGCTGCCGGGGGGCCATTCGCCCGACCGGATGCGGCCCAGCACCTCGGCCCGGATGGCCTGCCAGGTGTTGGGACGGCGCCGGTCGCCATCGGCACCGGAGGAATGGACGGACAGGCGGGACGACGGGATCGATTGACTCATGGACGACTCATGACAGGACACCCTATCGTGATAGCCGACGGATAAAGAAAAGATAGATGTCCTAAACGCCATGGGGCGGGACAATCGCGGCGGGCAGGCCGATCAGGGGCGCGTTGGCGGCGCTTTCCTTCCGCAGCCTGTCTGATAGATGCAGAGCGTGCAAGCATGAAGACGATCCCGATGCCCGATTCGCTCTCTCCCGCCGCCCGCCCGACCCTGACCCCGCCCGACCTGAGGCCGCCCGGCCCATCGGCCCGGACCGCGACCAGCTGGGGGGTGCTGGTGGCGATCAGCCTGTGCCACATGATCAACGACGTCATGCAGTCGATGCTGGCCGCGATCTATCCGCTGCTTCAGACTGAATTCGCGCTGTCCTATACCCAGATCGGGGTGATGACGCTGGCCTTCCAGGTCACCGCATCGCTGCTGCAGCCGATGATCGGCATGGCGACCGACCGCCATCCCCAGCCCCGCTCGCTGCCCTTCGGGATGATCTCCACGCTGACCGGCGTCACGATGCTGGGCCTTGCGGACAGCTATGGCTGGCTTCTGGCGGGGGCGATGCTGATCGGCATCGGCTCGGCGGTGTTCCACCCGGAAAGCTCGCGCGTGGCGCGCACCGCGTCGGGCGGGCGCTTCGGCACCGCGCAGTCGCTGTTCCAGCTGGGCGGCAATGGCGGGCAGGCGATGGGGCCGCTGCTGGCGGCCTTCGTGGTCGTGCCGATGGGACGTCCGGCGGTGGCCTGGTTCGCGCTGGCCGCGGCGCTCGGCGCGGCGATCCTGTGGCGCGTGGGGGCCTGGGCCGAGGATCGCCGCCGCGCCGCCGCGGCCGTCCCCGACCGCAGCCTGCGCCTGCCGCGCGCCACGGTGATCCGCGCCATCGCGGTCCTGGCGGTGCTGGTCTTCACCAAGAACATCTACACCGCCTCGATGAGCAGCTATTTCACCTTCTTCACCATCGACCGCTTCGGCCTGTCCACCCAGGGGGCGCAGCTGATGCTGTTCCTGTTCCTGGCGGGCATGGCCGGGGGGGTGATGCTGGGCGGGGTGATCGGCGACCGGGTCGGGCCGCTGACGGTGATCTGGGTGTCGATCCTGGGCGTGCTGCCGCTGACGCTGGCGCTGCCGCATGTGGGGCTGGTGCCGACCGGCGTGCTGGCGGTGCTGATCGGGCTGATCCTGGCCTCCGCCTTCCCGGCCATCGTCGTCTTCGCGCAGGAGCTGGTGCCGGGGCGGACGGGGATGATCGCGGGGCTGTTCTTCGGCTTCTCCTTCGGGATGGGCGGCATCTCGGCGGCAGCGCTCGGGGTGCTGGCCGATGCGCAGGGCATCCGGACGGTGTTCCTGATCTGCTCGGCGCTGCCGGTGCTGGGACTGCTGACGGTGCTGCTGCCGCGCAACGCGCGGCCCTGATGGCGCGGCCCGTCGTCCATATCGGGCCCGACGGCCCGGTGGACGAGGCGCTGGCCGCGCTGTTCCGCGCCAACGGCCACCCCGTCGCCTGCCACGAGGGCGGACGCCTGGCCGCCGACATCCTTCATGCGATGGGGCAGGGGACGCGCCCGCTGCGGGGCTGGCCGGGCATGCGGCTGTTCGCGGGGCTCTATCGGGACCGGCCGCTGTGGCGTCCGCGGCTGGAGGCCTGGCGCTGCGCCGCCTTCCTGCGCGACCAGCTGCCCGATGCGGTCTTCCTGCTGACCCGCCCCGCCCCGGACGACCCCGAAGGCACGGCCCATCAGGCGGCGGTCGAGGCGCTGTTCGCGGGCGATCCGCGGCTGATCGTGCTGGACCTGGCCACGACCCGCCCGGTCGATCTGGCCGCGCGCCTGTCGGACATCGTGCCGCTGCCCCTCGTGCCCCGGTCCCGCTGGCCCGAACACCGCCTGCGGGCCGATGCCCCGCCCCCGCCCCGCGCGCCGGAGGGCTGGGCGGCGGATGTCGCGCGCTTCTGCCTGTCGGGCGCGCGGACGCGCGCGCCGGGCGATCTGTCGGGCCTGTCGGGCTTTGCCTGCCATTGGGACGGGACGCTGGCCGGGCAGGGCGCGGTGACGGACGCCAAGGGCGCGCCGCGCCAGTTCACGCTGGTCACGCCCCCCGGCGGGCGCCCGCTGGCCCTGGCGCGCGAGGGGCGGCATTTCAAGCTGATCCGGGCCGAGGGCGTCATCAACGACATCCTGTCGCTGGACCGCCGCGACCCGGTCTGGATCGACATGGAGGACAGCCGCTGGTTCGGCAGCCCCGAAGGCGCGGCCCTGGACCGGCCGGTCCTGTGCCACAACCGTCGCGCCGGTGCGGTGAACGCCGTGCTGTGGCCGCTGCCCGATCAGCACGCAGTGGGGCTGCCGGGCTTCGATCCGGCCGCTGCGCCCGACGACATCCCGTGGGAGGAGAAGCAGGACCGGCTGGTCTGGCGCGGCATGATCTCGGGCTCCGAGATGCGGCCCGGCGTGAAGCCCGGCCCCGCCAGCCATGTCTGGCTGGCCCGCCTGGCCGAGGCGGCGACCCCCGCCGACCGCCAAGCCGCATGGGAGGGGCTGTGCCGCACGAACCGCATGGCCTTCCTGCGCGCCCATATCGACGATCCGGATTTCGACGTGGGGCTGGTGCTGGCCCACGCCTATCGCCACCATGCCGACGACCCGCTGATCGCGCCCTTCTGCCGGCCGCGCATGGGGCCGCGCGACTTTGCCGCCTTCCGCTATCGGCTGTGCATGACGGGTTACGACCACGGCTCGAACTTCATCTCGGGGCTGGACCAGAACGGGGTGCTCTTGGCCGAGGAGGACGGCTGGCAGGTCTTCTATTCCGGCCGCTTCCGGCCATGGGTCCATTACATCCCCGTGGCACGTCACCTGACCGACCTGCGCGGGAAGCTGGCCTGGGCGCGCGCCCATCCCGACCGGTGCCGCGCCATATCCTCCACCGCCCGGGCCGAGGCCGCGCATCTGCGCGACCCCGCCGCGCGGGCCGAGCTGATGGGGCTGATCCTCGACGGGCTGGCGGCGCTGCGCTAGAACCGCGGGCATGACACAGATCCGCATCGAACCCCTGACCGCCGCCGCCTTCGCCCCCTTCGGGCAGGTCCTGACCCCCCGCGCCACGCCGGACCGCATGATCAACGCGGGCCGCTGCGAACGCCATCACGCGCTGGCCACCGTCGAACGCGGCGGGGGCGAGGCGATCATCAGCCTGTTCCGCAGCCAGGCCGTCAGCCTGCCCTACGACTGCACCCTGCTGGAGCGTCACCCCCTGGGCAGCCAGGCCTTCATGCCGCTTGGCCCCGATCCGTGGCTGTCGGTCGTGGCGCCCGATGTGGGCGGGCGCCCGGGGCCGCTGCGCGCCTTCCTGGTGCCGGCCCATACGGGGGTGAACCTGAGCGCGGGGACGTGGCACGGGGTGCTGACGCCGCTGGACCGCGCCGCCGATTTCCTGGTGGTGGACCGCGAGGGCGCGGGCAGCAACCTGGAGGAGGTCGCCATCGCCCCCGTCCGGATCACCGCCTGATGCCGGACCTGTCGCTGGAGACCGCGCTGCGCGACGCGGGCGCGCGCCATGTCGCGGGCGTGGACGAGGTCGGGCGCGGCCCGCTGGCCGGGCCGGTGACGGCGGCGGCGGTGATCCTGCCCGACGGTCCGCTGCCCGAGGGCCTGGACGACAGCAAGCGTCTGACCGCGCCGCGCCGGGCGGCGCTGGCCGAATGGATCGCGGCGCATTGCGACTGGTCGGTCGCCCATGTCTCCGTGGCCGAGATCGACGCGCTGAACATCCTGCGTGCCAGCCATGTCGCCATGTGCCGCGCGCTGGACGGGCTGCGCACGCGCCCCTGCCATGTCCTGGTGGACGGCAACCTGCTGCCGCGCGATCTGGAGCTGCCCGCGACGGCGGTGGTCAAGGGCGACGGGCGCAGCCTGTCCATCGCCGCGGCCTCGATCCTGGCCAAGCAGGCGCGCGATGCGATCATGGTGGATTTGGCGCAACAGCATCCCGGTTATGGCTGGGAGGTGAATGCGGGATATCCCACCCCCGCCCATAAACGCGCGCTGCTAAATCTGGGGGTGACCCCACATCATAGGCGGTCATTCAAGCCCGTCCACAATATCTTGTGTAAACCCCCCTTTGTAAGTGACTGATTCGAAAAAGAAATTGACGCCGATTCGCATCTGAATCATCTTTGGGGCCATACCAGACCGGCAAAAGCCGGCATTTCCCGAAGGCAGAGCACGATGAAAACCAAGGTCCAGCGCGCGGATTCCGCGCGCCCTTCCCCGCATGATCCGTTACCGCTGAACCAGATCCTTGCAGGCGACTGCATCGAGGTCATGAACGCCTTGCCCGCCGGCAGCGTCGACCTGATCTTTGCCGACCCGCCCTACAACCTGCAGCTTCGCGGCGATCTGCACCGGCCGGACAACAGCCGGGTCGATGCGGTGGACGACCATTGGGACCAGTTCTCCAGCTTTGCCGATTACGACGCCTTCACCCGCGCCTGGCTGGCCGCCGCGCGCCGCCTGCTGAAACCCAACGGGGCGATCTGGGTGATCGGCAGCTATCACAACATCTTCCGCGTCGGCGCCGAGATCCAGAACCAGGGCTTCTGGATCATGAACGACGTGATCTGGCGCAAGTCGAACCCGATGCCGAACTTTCGCGGCAAGCGGCTGACCAATGCGCATGAGACGCTGATCTGGGCCGCGCGGTCGGAGACGGCCAAGTACACCTTCAACTACGAGGCGCTGAAGTCGCTGAACGAGGGCGTGCAGATGCGCAGCGATTGGGTCCTGCCGATCTGCAATGGCGGCGAACGGCTGAAGGATGCCGCGGGCGAGAAGGCCCATCCGACCCAGAAGCCCGAGAGCCTGCTGCACCGGGTCATCATCGGCACGACCAATCCCGGCGACGTGGTGCTGGACCCGTTCTTCGGCACCGGCACGACCGGCGCGGTCGCCAAGATGCTGGGTCGCGCCTATGTCGGCATCGAGCGCGAGGAGGCCTATCGCGAGGTCGCCGCCCGCCGCCTGTCCCGCGTCCGTCCGCTGGATGCCGAGGCCATCGCCACGACCCGCGCCAAGCGCGCCGAGGTGCGCATCCCCTTCGGTCAGGTGATCGAGCGCGGCATGCTGCGCCCCGGAGAGGAGCTGTATTCCCTGGGCAACCGCCACAAGGCCAAGGTCCGCGCCGACGGCAGCCTGGTCGGCAACGACGTCAAGGGCTCCATCCACCAGGTCGGCGCCGCGCTGGAGGGTGCGCCCTCGTGCAACGGCTGGACCTACTGGCACTTTCGCCGCGAGGGCAAGATGATCCCGCTGGACATCCTGCGCCAGCAGATCCGGGCCGAGATGGAATCCCGGCCCAACTGACCCCATTCCGTTCGCCAGTCCGGCGCCGCGCTGCCGCGCGGGCCGGGCCGCCTTGCCCCGCCATGTCCGCATGGCGGGGATCTTTCGTTCAGCGGATCGTCTCGAGGAAGCTGCGCACCCCGTCTGCCTCGCTATGCCCGCTGCCCGCCAGCCATTCCAGCAGCGAGGCCGTCGCCGAGTCGGAATGGCGCATCTGCCAGTCGCCGAACAGCCGCCGGTCCAGCCGCCCCTGGTCGATCACGGTGACGCCCACATGGCGGTCGTCGTCGCGCAACCGCTCCATCAGCCGCGACAGGGTGAAGCGCGGCCCCTCCAGCCACTGGAAGAACAGCCCGTTCTCATGATGCAGGCAGCCGGTCAGCCCGCGTTCGGCATTGCGCCGCCGGGCCTGGTTCAGGATCGCCTCAAGATCGGCCCGCCCCAGCCCCGGCCGTGCCACGCTGCGATACAGCATGAACCCCATGTCCCCCGCCCCGGTCAGGGCGGCCGCCCAATGCGGCCTGTCGCCCTCCGCCAGTCCCGAATCGTCATACATGGTCGCTCAACCCGTGCGTGTATTTTCACTACACAAATACCATGGGGGTAGATCGCGGCATAGGGAACAGCCCGGAGGCATTTCATTGCACGGATGGTTAACGCGGACCCCGGCGGCGGCGCGTCACAGCGCGTTGCGCGGCAGGGGCAGGGTGCCGCGGTTGTAGCCGCTCCAATCCTCGATCTCGGGGTAGAAGCGGCGGCGCCAGGCGCGCACCCGCGGGTTCATGCGCCGCCGCCACAAGGGCGGGACCATCGCCAGCATGGTCATCGCCGGATAGCCCAACGGCAGCTGCGGGGCCTCGTCCTCGGAATAGGTCTGCAGCAGCGGAAAGCGGCGGTCGGGCCGGGTGTGGTGGTCGGAATGGCGCTGAAGGTTGATCAGCAGCCAGTTGGTCGCGGTATGCCCGGCGTTCCAGCTGTGGCGCGGGCGGACGGGCTCGTATCGCCCCTCGCCCAGATGCTTGCGGGACAGGCCGTAATGCTCGACGTAATTGGTCAGCTCCAGTTGCCAGACGGCGATGAAGGCCTGGAACAGGAACAGCCCCAGCCCCGCCCATCCGCCAAGCGCCAGCGCCCCGGCCAGCATCCCGGCCTGCAGCGCGCCATAGCGCCAGAACGGGTTGCGCCGGTCCAGCGGCCCGCGCCCGGCGCGCGCCAGGAACCGCGTCTCGGCCCGCCAGGCGCTGGCCGGTCCATGGGTCAGGACCCGCCCGAAGAAGCGGTAGAACCCCTCGTTGTAGCGGGCGGAGACCGCGTCGCGCGGGGTCGAGACCCAGGAGTGGTGGACCAGCAGATGCTCGGTCCGGAAATGCGAATAGAGCACCGAGGCCAGCAGCAGGTCGCCCAGCCAGCGTTCGGCCCGCGACTTCTGGTGCAGCAGTTCATGCGCATAGACGATGCCCACGCTGCCCGACATCACGCCCTGCGCGAAGAAGAGGCCCAGAAGCTCCCATCCCGACAGATGCGTGCCATGCCCCGCCAGCCACAGGCAACAGGCCAGGGTCGCCGCCTGCAGCGGAAACCAGATCAGCGTGACCGCGCGGTGCCAGTACAGCTGTTCGGCACCGGTGTCGGGGTCGGGATTGTCGGGGTTCAGGCCCAGCACCCCGTCCAGCGCGGTTGTCAGGTACCACGCATAGGCCGGCACGATCAGCCACCACGCCCCGCCCCGCCAGGCGGCCAGCGCCATCAGCGGGACCAGCGCCACCGACAGCCAAAAGGGCGCCGCGGCGGGAATCGGGGAACGGGGCGATTCGCTCATGCCCCGATGCTAGGCGGTCAGGTGCGGTCGCGCCATATCCCAGACCTTGCGCATCAGCCCCGGCAGGGCCGCGGGGTCGATCTGCCGCAAGGGGACCAGCTCTCCGCGCGTGGGATTGCCGGCAAGCGTGCCGATCCGCACGGTCAGGTCCAGCGTGAAATGGGTGAAGACATGGCGCACCGTGCCCAGATCGCGCCAGTCGGCCGGACCGGGGGGCGGCAGGTCGCGCCCGTCCCACCCGGCCGATGGAAAGGCCAGCACCCCGCCCAACAACCCCTGCGGCGGGCGATGCTCCAGCAGCAAGGCCTCGCCCTGCCGGCCCAGCCAGACGGTGCCTTGGCGCAGCGGTTTCGCGGCCTTGGGCGTCTTGCGGGGCAGCTCGGCCGCGATGCCCTGCGCGCGCGCGTCGCACTGCGCCTGCAGCGGGCAGATCACGCAGGCCGGGCTGCGCGGCGTGCAGATGGTCGCGCCCAGGTCCATCATCGCCTGCGCATAATCGCCCGGCCGGGCGGCGGGGGTCAGAGTATCGGCCAGGGCGACCAGCTCGAGCTTGGCGCGCGGCAGGGGGGTCTGGACCGCGAAGAGCCGCGCGACCACGCGTTCGACATTGCCGTCCACCACGGTCTCGGCCCGGTCGAAGGCGATCGCGGCGATGGCCGCGGAGGTATAGGCCCCGATGCCCGGCAGCGCCTGCAGCCCGTCGCGGCTGTCCGGAAAGCCGCCCATGGCCGTCACCGCCCGCGCGCAGGCCAGCAGGTTGCGGGCCCGCGCGTAATAGCCGAGCCCCGCCCATTCCGCCATGACCTGCGCGTCGGGCGCCGCCGCCAGATCCTGCACCGTCGGCCAGATCGCGGTGAAGCGCAGGAAATACGCCTTGACCGCCGCCACGGTGGTCTGCTGCAGCATCACCTCGGACAGCCAGACGCGATAGGGGTCGGCGGGCGCGCCTCCGGGCTGCACCCGCCAGGGCAGGTCGCGGGCGTGGCGGTCATACCAGGCCAGAAGGTCGGGGGCGATCACCTTGCTTTCACGCAATTATGTGGGCCTTTGCAGAAGGGCGCGCTTTCATCCGGGGGGATGGCTGGCTAAGGATGGGCGCGTGATAGCAGCAAAGGCGTCCATGGCCCACCCGTCCCATCCCGCCGCAGACCGGTCCCGTCGTCGCAGCCGCGGCTTTCAGGCGGCCTCAAGCCTGTTGGCGGCGCGGGTGCAGAAGGCGGCCGAGGGGCGGGGCTTCGCCGTGACGCGGCTGCTGACCCACTGGCCCGAGATTGCGGGCGCGCAGCTGGCCGCCGTGACCCGTCCGGTGCGCATCAGCCATGCGCGGGGCGGTCTGGGCGCGACGCTGACGCTGCTGACGACCGGCCCGATGGCCCCCATGGTCGAGATGCAGCTGCCGCAGCTGCGCGAGCGGGTGAACGCCTGCTATGGCTACAACGCGGTCAGCCGCATCACGCTGACCCAGACCGCGGCCTCGGGCTTTGCCGAGGGGCATGCCCGCTTCACCCACGCCCCGCCCGAACCCCCGGCCCCCGATCCGGCGCTGCTGGAACGGGCCGCGGGCGTCGCCCGACAGTTCGACGATCCCGGCCTGGCCCAGGCCATGGCCCGGCTGGCGATGAATGTCGCCCGCCGCCGATCCTGACCCATCTGCCCGACCCGAAAGGATTACCCATGTTTCTTCGCACCGCCGCCGCCGCCTTCGCCCTGACGCTGGCGACCCCCGTCCTGGCCCAGGACGCCGCCGCCCCCGCGACCCTGCCCGACATCGCCCAGGGGGCCGAGGACGCGCCGCTGACCATCGTCGAATATGCCAGCTTCACCTGCGGGCATTGCGCGAACTTCCACAGCGACGTCTATCCGCAACTGAAGGCGGAATACATCGACACCGGCAAGGTCCGCTTCGTGCAGCGCGACGTCTATTTCGACCAGCCGGGCCTGTGGGCCGGCGTTCTGGCGCGCTGCGGCGGCGACGAGAAGTTCTATCCCGTCAGCGGCATGCTGTTCGACGAGCAGTCGGAATGGCTGGCCGGCGGGTCGGGCGACGAGATCGCGGCCAACCTGCGCCGCATCGGCCTGAAGGCCGGCATGACCGAGGAGCAGATGACCGCCTGCTGGAACGACACCGCCAAGGTCGAGCAGCTGATCGCCACCTTCCAGGCCAACGCCACCGCCGACGAGGTCGAGGCGACGCCGACCTTCATCATCGGCGGCGAGAAGGTCTCGAACCAGCCGTGGGAGAGCATGAAGGAGGTCATCGACAGCAAGCTGGCCGAGGCCGCCCCGGCCGAGTGACCGGCCCTTCCCGACCCGACATGCAGCGCGCCGGAGGTCCATCCTTCGGCGCGATTGCATTTCGGCCCCGGGGGTCGCAGGATCGGACTGCGGCACGCTGTCGCGCATCACGAGGGACGATCTGTCATGATCCAGGAATTCAAGACCTTCATCGCCCGCGGCAACGTCATCGACCTTGCCGTCGGCATCATCATCGGCGCCGCCTTCACGGCCATCGTCAATTCGCTGGTGGTGGACCTGATCAACCCGATCCTGGGGCTGATGACCGGGGGCATCGACTTCACCGACAAGTATCTGGTCCTGTCCGGCAACGTCCCCGACGGGGCCAGCCTGACCGCCGCGCGCGATTCGGGAGCGGCGATCTTCGCCTATGGCGCCTTCGCCATGGCGGTGTTGAACTTCCTGATCGTGGCCTGGGCGGTGTTCCTGCTGGTCAAGGCGGTGAACCGCCTGCAGCGCGCCGCGATCCGCAAGGAGGAGGCCAAGGAGGCCGCCCCCGCCGGTCCCAGCCAAGAGGAGCTGCTGGCCCAGATCCGCGACCTGCTGGCCGACCGGGCAAGCCCGGTCTGACCTTCAGGAGGCCCGCAGCCTCAGGTGGACAGGGCGGTCTCCGGGGTGACGGCCTCGATGCCCAGGGCCTCGCCCACTGGGGGCGAGGTCAGCCGGCCGTCATGCACCGACAGGCCCGCGCGCAGATGGGCATCATCGCTCAGCGCGCGGTGCCAGCCCTTGTCGGCCAGCGCCAGCAGGTGCGGCAGGGTGACGTTGCCCAGAGCCTGCGTGCTGGTGCGCGCCACCGCGCCGGGCATGTTCGCCACGCAGTAATGGACGATGCCGTCGACCTCGTAGATCGGGTCCTGATGGGTGGTCGCGCGCGAGGTCTGGAAGCAGCCGCCCTGGTCGATGGCCACGTCCACCAGCACGGCCCCCTGAGGCATGGTGGACAGCTGATCGCGGCTGATCAGCTTGGGTGCCGCCGCGCCGGGGATCAGCACGGCCCCGATCACCAGGTCGGCAGTACGGATCGCCTCGGCCGTCGCCGCGGCGCTGGCGAACTGCGTGGTCAGGCGGCCCATGAAGATGTCGTCCAGATAGGAGAGGCGCGGCACCGAGCGGTCCATGACCGTCACGTTCGCGCCCATGCCCACCGCCACGCGCGCCGCCGCGGTGCCCACGACCCCGCCGCCGATCACCACGACATTGGCGGGCCGCACGCCCGGCACGCCGCCCATCAGTACGCCGCGCCCGCCATTGGCCTTCTGCAGCGCCCAGGACCCGACCTGCGGGGCCAGGCGCCCGGCGACCTCGGACATGGGGGCCAGCAGCGGCAGCCCGCCCCGCGCATCGGTCACGGTCTCATAGGCGATGGCCGTCACGCCGCTGTCCAGCAGGTCGCGCGTCTGGTCCGGGTCGGGCGCCAGGTGCAGATAGGTGAACAGGATCTGGCCGCGCGCCAGCATGCGGCGTTCGGCGGGCTGCGGCTCCTTGACCTTCACGATCAGCTCGGCCTCGCCGAAGACGGCCGCCGCGTCGGGCACGATCCGCGCGCCCGCGGCGGCATAGTCGTCATCGGCAAAGCCCGCGCCCTCTCCGGCGCCGGACTGGATCAGGACGGTATGGCCGCGCCCGATCGCCTCGACAGCGGCGGCGGGTGTCATGCCCACGCGGAACTCCTGCGGCTTGACCTCTTTCGGGCATCCGATCTTCATGGCGTTCTCCTCTCCCCTTTGGACCCCATCCTGACAGGTCGCATCCGCAAGGTGCTGCGAAGCAGGGGCGTCGATGATGTCCCGGTGCGAAGAAAACGCTGGCATCCGGCCGTCTGATCGAAGAATCTGCCGCCATGGCCGACCTTGACGCAATAGACCGACGCATCCTGTCCCTGCTTCAGAAGGAGGGGCGAATCAGCAATGCCGAACTGGCGCTCCGGGTGCATCTGTCGCCCTCGGCCTGTCACCGCCGGGTGCAGCGGCTGGAGGAGGCGGGGGTCATCTCGGGCTATGTCGCGCTCTTGGACGCGCGGGCGCTGCGCCGCCAGACCACCGTCTTCGTCGAGATCACCCTGTCGGGTCAGGCGGACGAGGTTCTCGACGCCTTCGAACGCGGCGTGCGGACCATCCCCGACGTGCTGGAATGTCACCTGATGGCGGGTACGGCCGACTATCTGCTGAAGATCGTGGTCGAAGATACCGACGACTTCGCCCGCATCCACCGCCAGCACTTGGCCCGCCTGCCGGGGGTCGCGCAGATGCATTCCAGCTTCGCCCTGCGCACCGTCTTCCGGACCACCGCGATCCCCGTCTGAACGGGGCCGAGGGAACCGTCGGGCCCTGCTGCCGCGTTGTGCCGCCAGACAGATAACTGGAGACGCACGATGTTGAAGACTCCGTTCAAGGCCCTGATGCTGGGCACCACCCTGACCGCGGGCAGCCTAATGGCCGGCACGGCCATCGCCCAGACCACCGCGGTCGAATCGCCCCAGGGGACGACCGTGATCGTTCCGGACGACGCGCTGGAGGCGGCCCCCGCCCAAGGCTTCGTGGTCGAGGGCGACTATCCCCGCCTGGAAAGCATCGAGAACTACGAGGCCATCGCCGAGACGCTGTCGGCGCAGGGCTATTCCGACATCTTCATCCAGCGCGAAGGCCCGATCCTGACGATCACCGCGCAGCGTGGCGGTGTGCCGACCGAACTGGTCTACAGCACCGCCAACGGTCGCCTGGTCTCGGTCGACGGCGTGGAGACCCGCGCCGAGCCCGAAGGGTCCTCGGCCAACGACACCGCGGAGGACCCCGCCGATGCCGGGACCGACGGCGGGACAGGGACGGGCGATGACGGCGCGACTGACGGCGGCGACGGCACCGATACCGGGGGCACGGACGGTGGTGACACGGGCGGTGATGCCGGCGGCGACACGGGTGGCGATGCCGGCGGCGACACGGGCGGCGATGCCGGAGGCGACGCAAGCGGTGATTCCGGCGGTGACGCGGGTGGCGACGGCGGTTCTGACGGCGGCTCCGAGGGTGGCGATTCGGGCGGCGGTTCGGACAGCAACGGCTGATCGCAGGCCCACCATCACGCAGGCAAAAGAAAACCCCCGCGGCATGGCGCCGCGGGGGTTTTCAAATGACACACGTCGCGTCGTCTTACAGCGCGCCTTCGCGCTGTGCCTTTTTACGGGCCAGCTTGCGGGCGCGGCGAACGGCCTCGGCCTTTTCACGGGCTTTCTTGACCGACGGCTTCTCGAAATGCTGCTTGAGCTTCATTTCGCGGAAGACACCTTCGCGCTGAAGTTTTTTCTTCAGGGCACGGAGCGCCTGTTCGACGTTGTTGTCGCGAACATTGACCTGCATGTGGTTGTCACCACCTTCCTAGGTTAGAGTTGATCAATTGCAGGAAGCGTCCCCCTAGCAGCGGCGGGCGCGAATGTCCAGACGAGGTATGCATGACCCAGACAGACCGAGACGCATTGCTGGATGCCGCCCTGATCCATGTCCCCTTCGAGGGGATGAACGACCTGGCCCTGGCCGCCGGCGCCCGCGACATCGGCATGGATGCCGCGCTGATCCGGGTGCATTTCCCGCATGGCGGCGCCGATCTGGCCGCGGCCTATCACCGCCGCGCGGACCGGGCGCTGCGCGAGGCGCTGGCCGCCACTCCGCCCGAGGGCCGGTTCCGCGACCGCGTGGCCGAGGCCGTCTGGCGGCGGCTGCAGCTGTCGGATCCCGAGCTGGTGCGGGCGGGCGCGGCCACGCTGGCCCTGCCGCAGAACGCGACCCTGGCCGCGCGGCTGGTCTGGGAGACGGCGGACGTGATCTGGACCGCCCTGGGCGACCGGTCGCAGGACGTGAACTGGTATTCCAAACGCGCGACGCTGTCGGCGGTGATCTCGGCCAGCGTGCTGTTCTGGCTTGGCGACGAATCCGAGGACGAGGCCGAGACGCGCGCCTTCATCGACCGGCGCATCGACGGCATCATGTCGATCGAGACCGTGAAGGCCCGCCTGCGCCGCCTGCCGGGCGCCTCGCGGCTGGCCGATGCGACCCTGGGCTGGATCCGCGCGCCACGCGACCGCGCCCTGCCCGGACGGGCGCGATAGGAAGGACCGCCGATGTTTCCCGACACCATGACCGCCATCGAGATCGCGGGCCCCGGCGGCCCGGATCAGCTGCGCGCCACGACCCGGCCCGTGCCGGTGCCCTGCCATGACCAGATCCTGATCAAGGTCGCCTATGCCGGGGTGAACCGTCCCGACGTGCTGCAACGCTCGGGCAGCTATGCGCCGCCGCCCGGCGCCTCGGACTTGCCGGGGCTGGAGGCCTCGGGCGAGATCGTGGGCCTGGGCGCGGGCGTGACCCGCTGGAAGAAGGGCGAGCAGGTCTGCGCTTTGCTGCCCGGTGGCGGCTATGCCGAATATGCGGTTTGCCATGCCGACCACGCCCTGCGCATCCCCAAGGGCCTGACGCTGCGCGAGGGCGCCTGCCTGCCCGAGACCGCTTTCACCGTCTGGTCGAACGTGGTCCAGCGCGGCCGCCTGACCGGGGGCGAGCGGTTCCTGGTCCATGGCGGCACGTCGGGCATCGGGATGATGGCGATCCAGATCGCCCGCGCCCTTGGCGCGCGTGTCTTCGCCACCGCCGGCAGCGACGCGAAATGCGCGGCCATCACCGCACTTGGCGCGACCGCCATCAACTATCGCAGCCAGGACTTCACCAAGGTGCTGGCCGAGGCGGGCGGCGCGGACCTGATCCTGGACATGGTCGGCGGCAGCTACATCCCCCGCAACATCAAGTCGCTGGCCCAGGACGGGCGGCTGGTGATGATCGCCTTTCTGGAGGGGCCCAAGGTCGAGCTGAACTTTGCCCAGATCATGATGAACCGCCTGACCATCACCGGATCGACGCTGCGCCCGCAATCCGACGTCGCCAAGGCCGAGATCGCGGATGCGCTGCGCAAGCAGCTGTGGCCGATGATCGCAGCGGGATCAGTCGGCGTGACCATCGACGGGGCCTTCCCCCTGGCCGAGGCCGCCGAGGCCCATCGCCGGATGGAAAGCAGCCAGCATATCGGCAAGATCGTCCTGACGGTCGGCGGCGACTAGCGCACGGCCTCGATCAGCACGCGGGCTGCGCCGCAGTCGCGGGGTTCCAGGTCCCGCGTCAGGCAGATGCGGATCTCGGTCAGGGCGCCGTCGCGGCAGGCGATCGTGACGCCGTCGGCCGAAAGGGCGGGGTTGGCCTCCAGAAAGGCCTCCTCGATCACGGCGGGGGGCGCGTTCACGTCGCGGGCCAGGTCGTCCAGGACGGGCGGCACGGTGACGGCCGCCGCCGCCCGGCGCGTCGCGTCGAAATAGTCCCCGGCCGACAGTCCGCTGCAGCGGCCGTGCTTCTGCCACTGATGCCAGGCCAGGCCGGACGACCCCATGATGTCGGTCATCGCCGCCGTCTCGCGCCGCGAGGGGTCGCGTTCGCCGCTGCGGCAGTCCTGCGGCCAGCCGCGTTCGTGTTGGGGCCACAGCCCGTGGACCGAGACATCGCGCCCGGTGCCGGGGCGGCATTCCGGGGCGTCGCGCGCGTCGCCCGTGGCGCTGCACCAGGAGGGCTGCCAGCTGAGGGCCAGGACGTAATAGTCGAACCGCCCCGCCACGTCGCGGGCGGCCAGCGGCAGCGGGGTCAGCAGGGCGGCGAGGATCAGGATCAGGTGGCGCATGGGGCAAGGATAGCGCGGTGCGGCGCGGCCTCAACCGGCAATCGCGCGAATCCTCTTTTCCCCGGCGCCCGAAATCGGTATAGAAGCGGCCAATTCCCCCCGAAAACGAGGAATGGCGCAAGCCGAAGCCGTTTTTCCGGCCGAAGCCCCCTGTCAAATCCCCCTGTTCCGGGACCAAGAGACACGCGAAGGAGACTGACATGAGCAAGCCGCTGATGGCCAAGGCCACCGCCGTCTGGCTGGTCGACAACACCACGCTCAGCTTCAAGCAGATCGGCGATTTCTGCGGCCTGCACGAGCTTGAGGTCCAGGGCATCGCCGATGGCGACGTGGCGGCGGGCGTCAAGGGTTACGACCCGGTCGCCTCGAACCAGCTGGACCCCGAGGAGATCAAGCGCGCCGAGGCGAGCCCCGTCTATCGCATGCGCCTGAAGCACAACCCCGCCGCCGAGGGCGAGGAGAAGCGTCGCGGCCCGCGCTATACGCCGCTGTCCAAGCGTCAGGACCGCCCGGCGGCCATCCTGTGGCTGGTCAAGTTCCACCCCGAACTGGCCGATGCGCAGATCGCCAAGCTGGTCGGCACGACCAAGCCGACGATCGCCTCGATCCGCGAGCGGACGCATTGGAACATCTCGAACATCCAGCCGATCGACCCGGTCGCCCTGGGCCTGTGCCGCCAGACCGAGCTGGACGCCGCCGTGCAGAAGGCCGCCAAGAAGAAGGCCGCCGAAGGCGGGGTGATGACCGATGACGAGCGTCGCAAGCTGGTCAGCACCGAGACCTCGCTGGCCATGTCCGACGAGCCGCGCCTGCCCAGTTCGATGGCCGGGCTGGAGAACTTCAGCCTGACCCGCGAGGCCGAGAAGCCCGAGCCGGAGCTGGACGCCGACACGTTCTTCAACCTGCCCGACGCGGATGAGGACGACGAGGACGAGGACGACCGCCGCCGCTGAGCGGTGCCGACATCACGCAGACGGCCGGGCGATCGCCCGGCCGTTTGCGTTGGTGCCTTGGCGGTCACGACGGCGAAGGGCCGCACCGGGTTTCCCCGGCGCGGCCCTTGCATGGTCGTGTCAGCGCAGTCTTCAGGCGCGGCCGCGGATGGCGCGTGCGATGAAGATCAGGATGCAGGCGCCCACGAAGCCCGCGATCAGATAGGCGAAGCTGAAGCTGGCGCCAGCCGCATAGAGGCCCAGCAGCGAGCCGAAGATGAAGTTAAACAGGACGGCGCCCAAGATGCCCAGAACGATGTTCGCCAGCAGGCCCATGTTCGACTTCATGAATTGTTCGGCAAGCCAACCGGCGATGCCCCCGACGATGATTGCTGCAAGCCAGCCCATGTCATTCTCCTTGATCCCTTGGCCGACCCTGTCGGTCGGCCCTTCTGGGATCGCAACGTCGCCTGTCCCCCGCGGTTCCCGAACGACGCGCGAAAATGTCACACCGAGAGGCAGATGTACTTCATCTCCATGAAGTCCTCCAGGCCGTGGCGGCTGCCCTCGCGGCCCAGGCCCGACTGCTTGACGCCGCCGAAGGGCGCCACCTCGGTGGAGATCAGGCCGGTGTTCACGCCGACGATGCCGTATTCCAGCGCCTCCTGGACGCGGGTGATGCGGCCGATGTCGCGGGCGTAGAAATAGGAGGCCAGACCGAAGATGGTGTTGTTCGCGGCCTCGACCGCCTCCTCCTCGGTGTCGAACCGGAAGAGCGGCGCCAAGGGCCCGAAGGTCTCCTCGGTCGCGACCTTCATGTCGGCGGTGACGCCGGTCACGACGGTCGGCTGGAAGAACAGCCCTTCCTTGCGCTGGCCGCCGATCAGCACCGAACCGCCGCCGTCCAGCACGTCGCGGATATGCTCCTCGACCTTCCGGACGGCCTTCTCGGTGATCAGCGGGCCGGTGGTCACGCCCTCGGTCAGCCCGTCGCCGGTCTTCAGCTTCTCCACCGCCGCGGCCAGCTTTTCGGCAAAGGCGTCATAGACCCCGGACTGGACGTAGATGCGGTTGGCGCAGACGCAGGTCTGGCCGTTGTTGCGGAACTTGGACGCCATCGCGCCCTCGACCGCGGCGTCCAGATCGGCGTCGTCGAAGACGATGAAGGGCGCGTTGCCGCCCAGCTCCATGCTGCATTTCATGACCTGATCGGCGGCCTGACGCAGCAGCACCCGGCCAACCTCGGTCGAGCCGGTGAAGGTCAGCTTGCGCACCAGGTGGTTCTCGCAGAACTCCTTGCCGATGTCGCTGGCGCTGGTCGAGGGGATCACCGACAGGATGCCCTTGGGCAGGCCCGCGCGCTCGCCCAGCACCGCCATGGCCAGGGCCGAAAGCGGCGTTTCGGTCGCCGGGCGCGCGACGAAGCCGCAGCCCACGGCCAGCGCCGGTCCCGCCTTGCGCGCGATCATGGCGTTCGGGAAATTCCAGGGCGTGATCGACCCCACCACGCCGATGGGCTGGCGGATGACGCTGATGCGCTTGTCGGCGGCATGGCCGGGAATCGTCTCGCCATAGACGCGCTTGGCCTCCTCTCCGAACCATTCGACGAAGCTGGCGCCATAGGCGATCTCGCCCTTGGCCTCGGCCAGGGGCTTGCCCTGTTCGGCGGTCAGGATGGTGCCCAGGTCGTCCTGGTTGGCCATCATCAGATCGAACCACTTGCGCATCACCTGGGCGCGTTCCTTGGCGGGGCGGGCGGCCCAGTCCTTCATGGTGCGGGCTGCGGCGTCGATGGCGCGGGCGGTCTCGGCCCGGCCCAGATCGGCCACGCGGGCGATCACGTCGCCGCGGGCGGGGTTCGTGACCTCGAAGGTGGCGCCGTCATCGGCATCGACCCAGTCACCGGCGACGAAGGCGCGGGTCTCCAGCAGGGACGGGTCGCGCAGAAGGCTTTTCAGGTCGGTCGGCTGGTCGGTCATGGCATCCTCACGCTGTGCGGTTTGGCGGCATGTGAGCATGCCGCGTGCTGGAATGTCAAAGCGCCGCGGGCGGGGTCGGGGTGCCGCGCGTCACGGATTCGTGATAGTCGGTCGGCAACCGACGCGACGAAGCGGCGTTGTGCCTCCAATCGCTGAGCTGTCCCTCTTGGCGATCTCTCTCTGGGGCGGTGCGCTGGTCGCGCCGCCCCTTTCTTCATCCGAAACGCGCCATCCAGCTGGGTTGCAGGTCGCCCGGACGGCTGTCGGCGGCATGCACGCCCTGCGCCACCGCCCGCGCCAGAACGCAGGCCGCCGCATGGCCCAGGGCGAAGACGTCGCCGACCGGATCGCCCAAAGCGCGCGCGCCGGTCGAGACCGCAAAGACCAGATCCCCGTCCAGGGGCGTGTGGCTCGGGACCAGCGCGCGGGCCAGCCCGTCGTGGGCGGCCGTGGCCAGCCGCTGCAATCCGGCCTTGTCCAGCGCGGCATCGGTCGCGACGATGGCGATGGTCGTGGCCTCGCCCAAGCGCTTGGTGGGCAAGGGTTCGTGATCCGCCGGGAAGCGGTCGGGCAGGCCAAGACCGCCAAACTCCGCCGACAGCTCCCAAGGTGCCGCCCAGAAATGCGGGCCGTCGCCCACCGTCGCCTGGCCGAGCGCGTTGACCACGACCAGCGCGCCCACTGTCGCACCCCCCGCCAGTACCGCCGAGGCCGACCCGACCCCGCCCTTCAGCACCCCGGTCAGCGCGCCGGTGCCTGCGCCGACCGAACCCGTCGCGCAATCCGCCCCCGCCGCCCGCCAGGCCGCCCGGCCAAGTGCCGGATAGGGGTTCGTGGCCCAAGCCTTGTCTCCGCCGTTCAGCAGGTCGAAGATGATCGCCCCCGGCACGATGGGCACGCGCGCGGGGCCTACGGCAAAGCCGCGCCCGGCGGCATGCAACGCCTCCATCACCCCGTCGCAGGCGGCCAGGCCAAAGGCCGACCCGCCCGACAGGACCAGCGCATCCACCGCGCCGACCAGCTTGTCGGGCGCCAGCAGGTCGGTCTCGCGCGTGCCGGGCGCGCCGCCCATGACATGCACGGCGGCCGCGAAGGGCGCATCGGCGGTCAGCACGGTGACGCCCGATCGCAGCGCGTCGTCCTGCGCATGGCCCACGCGCAGACCGGCCACGTCGGTGATCCGGTTGCGCGGGCCGGGGATCATGCCAGCGCCTTCAGGGCCGCGTCGCGGGTCTGGGTCAGGGTCGCGCCGGGGGTCAGCGCCTCGGGGTCCAGGGCCAGCTCGATCACCGCCAGGCGGCCCGACAGGCGCGCGCGCTCGAAGGCGGGGGCGAAATCGGCATCGCGGTCGACCCGCTCTCCGTGGCCGCCATAGGCGCGGGCCAGCGCGGCGAAGTCGGGGTTGAACAGGTCGGTGCCCGACACGCGGCCCGGATAGTGGCGTTCCTGATGCATGCGGATCGTGCCGTAGCGGCCGTTGTTGGCGACGATGACGATGGGCGTCGCGCCGTATTGGGCGGCGGTGGACAGTTCGTTCACGGTCATCTGGATGCAGCCGTCGCCCGCCAGGCAGACCACCATGCGGCCCGGATGGGCGATGCTGGCCGCGATGGCCGCGGGCAGTCCGTATCCCATCGACCCCGAGGTCGGCGCCAGCTGCGTCCCCATCTGCCGCCAGCGGTAATAGCGGTGCAGGAAGCTGGCGTAATTCCCCGCGCCGTTGGTGACGATGGCGTCCTCGGGCAGGTATTCGGCCAGCCAGGTCACGACCTGCTCCAGCCGCAGCGCGCCGGGGGTGGGGCGGGGCTGCTGCCAGTCCTCATAGGCGGCGCGCAACCGCTCGCGCCAATCCGCCCAGACCGGCGCGGGGGCGGGCAGGGCGGCCAGTGCTGCCAGCATGGCGCGCGGATCAGCCACGATGCCGGGGTCGGCGCGCCACAGCGTGCCCAGCTGATCGGGGTCGGGATGGACCATCACCACGCGCGCATGGGGGCGCACGGGGTCCATCAGCGCATATCCCCCCGTCAGCGTGTCGCCCAAGCGCGAGCCGAGCGACAGGATCAGATCCGCCTCGCGCAGCGCCTGGCCCAGGGCCGGGTTCATTCCCACGCCCAGATCGCCGACATACTGGGTCAGGCGGTTGTCCATGCGGTCTTGGCGGCGGAAGGGCACCACCACCGGCAGGTCCCAGGCCGCGGCGAAGCGCGCCAGATCGTCTGCCGCGCGCTGCGACCACAAGCTGCCGCCCGCCACGACCAGCGGGCGTCGCGCGCCGGCCAGCGCCTCGGCGACCGCCTGCACGCTGTCGGGGGCGACATGGGGGCGGGGCAGGGCGGCGGCGGGCAGGTCGGGGCAGTCGGCGCGCGCCGACAGCATATCCTCGGGCAGGGCCAGGACCACGGGACCGGGGCGGCCCGACTGCGCGACGTGAAAGGCGCGCGCGACGTATTCGGCGAGGCGGTCGGTCTGGTCGATCTGCGCCACCCATTTCGCCAGCGGCGCGAACATGGCGCGATAATCGACCTCCTGAAAGGCCTCGCGGTCGGTGTCGCCCCGCGCGATCTGGCCCACGAAGAGGATCATCGGCGTCGAATCCTGCCGCGCCACATGCACGCCCGCGCTTGCATTGGTGGCGCCCGGTCCGCGGGTGACGAAGGCCACGCCGGGGCGGCCGGTCAGCTTGCCTTGGGCCTCGGCCATCATGGCCGCGCCGCCCTCGTGACGGCAGACGATATTGGCGATGCCGCTGCCATGCAGCCCGTCCAGCGCGGCCAGAAAGCTCTCTCCCGGGACCGAGAACACCCGTGTGACGCCATTGAGGCGCAGGGCCTCGACCAGGATCTGTCCGCCATGCCGCATGCTGTCCCCCCTCGTTTGGCCAAGACCTAACCCGCTGCGACGGGCGGGCGCAACGCATGGCTTTACAGACGCACCGGCCGCCCCTATCTGAGCGTGATGGCCAAGGATGACGACAACAAGAACTACAAGGTGATCGCCGAGAACCGGCGGGCGCGCTTCGATTACTTCATCGAAAGCGACCTGGAGGTCGGCATCATGCTGACGGGTTCCGAGGTGAAATCCCTGCGCGTCGGCCAGTCCAACATCGCCGAAAGCTATGCCTCGGTCGAGGGCGGCGAGCTGTGGCTGATCAACGGCTATATCGCGGCCCTGGCCCGCGCGGGCGTCTTCGGCCATGAGGAGCGGCGCCGCCGCAAGCTGCTGGTCAGCAAGCGCGAGCTGTCGCGCCTGTGGCAGGCCACCGCCCGCGAGGGGATGACCCTCGTTCCGCTGGTGATGTATTTCAACCATCGCGGCCTGGTGAAGCTGAAGATCGGCGTCGCCAAGGGCAAGAAGAACCACGACAAGCGCGAGACCGACGCCAAGCGCGACTGGAACCGCCAGAAACAGCGCCTGCTGAAGCAGGGATAGGCTGTTGCAGCCCCGGCCCGGCCCCTGTAAATCGGGGCGCGCGGCGCAGCAGGGGGGCGGGCCATGGACGATCCGAAGACACTGGTCTCGACCGACTGGCTGGCGGCGCATCTGGGCGACCCGGAACTGCGCATAATCGATGCCAGCTGGCACATGCCCGCCACGGGCCGCGACGCGCGGGCCGAATATGACGCGGCCCACATTCCCGGCGCGCGCTTCTTCGACATCGACGCGATCAGCGACAAGCGATCGGCCCTGCCGCATATGGCCCCCCCGCCCGAGATGTTCATCAGCCGCATGCGCGCGATGGGCGTGGGCGACGGGCATCAGGTGGTCATCTATGACAATTCCGACGTGCGCAGCGCCTTTCGCGTCTGGTGGACCTTCCGCCTGATGGGCAAGACCGACGTGGCCGTGCTGGATGGCGGCCTGCCCAAATGGCGCGCCGAGGGTCGAGCGCTGGAGGACATGCCCCCCGTCATGCGCGACCGCCACATCACCGTCCAGCGCCAGGCAGGCCTGGTGCGCGACGTGACCCAGGTCGCCGCGGCCAGCAAGCTGGGCGATCCGCAGATCGTGGATGCGCGCAGCCCAGAGCGGTTCCGCGGCGAGGTGCCCGAACCGCGCCCCGGCCTGCGCGCCGGTCACATTCCGGGATCGCGCAACCTGCCCTTCGGGCGGCTGTTCAACGCCGACGGCACGATGATCGCGCCCGACGCGATCCGCGCGGCCTTCACCGACGCGGGCATCGACCTGTCGCGGCCGGTCATCACCACCTGCGGCAGCGGGGTGACCGCGGCCGCGCTGTCCTTCGCGCTGGAGCGGGCGGGGCACCGCGACCATTCGCTTTACGACGGCAGCTGGACCGAATGGGGCAGCTTCGCCGACCTGAACATCGCAACCGGAGACGCCTGATGCTGACCGACCTGAAAGCCCAAAGCCCCGACAAGATCCTGATGCTGATCGAGGAGTTCAAGGCCGACACCCGACAGGGCAAGATCGACCTGGGCGTGGGCGTCTACAAGGACCCGCAGGGCGTCACCCCGGTCATGCGCGCCGTCAAGGCCGCCGAACAGCGCATCTGGGAGAGCCAGACCACCAAGGCCTATACCGGACTGGCGGGCGAACCCGATTATCGCAACGCGCTGGCCACGATGGTGCTGGGCGATCTGCCCGCGGACCGTCTGGCCTCGGTCGCCTCGGTCGGCGGCACGGGGGCCATCCGTCAGGCGCTGGAACTGGCGCGGCTCGCCAATCCGGGCGTGCGGGTGTTCGTGTCGAACCCGACATGGCCGAACCACCTGTCGATCATGGCCTTCATGGGCCTGCCCTATACCGAATACCGCTATTTCGACGCGGAAACCCGCGGCGTCGATTTCGAGGGCATGAAGGCCGACATCGCACAGGCGGGCAAGGGCGACGTCGTCCTGCTGCACGGCTGCTGCCACAACCCGACCGGGGCGAACCTGACCTTGGAGCAATGGGCCGAGGTCGTGGCGATCCTGGAGAAGTCGGGCGCGATCCCGCTGATCGACCTGGCCTATCAGGGCTTCGGCGACGGGCTGGACGCGGATGCCGAGGCCACGCGCCTGGTCGCCCGCAGCCTGCCCGAGGTGCTCATCGCGGCCTCCTGCTCCAAGAACTTCGGCATCTACCGCGAGCGCACCGGCATCCTGATCGCGCTGGCCGACAGCACCAAGGGCCGCGATCTGGCGCAGGGGTCCATGGCCTTCCTGAACCGGCAGAACTTCTCCTTCCCGCCGGATCATGGCGCGCGCATCGTCAGCACCATTCTGATGGACGACGCGCTGCGCGCCGATTGGGCGGCGGAACTGGAGGAGGTCCGCAACACCATGCTGGGCCTGCGCGACCAGCTGGCGGCCGAACTGCGCGACCTGTCGGGCAGCGACCGGTTCGATTTCATCCGCCACCATCGCGGCATGTTCTCGCGCCTTGGCGCGACGCCGGAGCAGGTGCAGAAGCTGAAGACCGACGCGGCCATCTACATGGTGGGCGATTCGCGCCTGAACATCGCGGGCCTGAACCGTGACACGGTGCCGGTCCTGGCCCGCGCCATCATCGACGCCGGGATCTGATCCCCGCAGGCTGGCGCGTCAGCGGCGCGCCAGCGCCTTTTCGATATAGTCCCGCAATTCCTCGACCTCTGTGCGGCTGTCGCGCAGGCCCTCCATGGCGGCGCGCAGCTCGGCCTGGGTGCCCGCCAGGCGCGCGGTCAGCGCGGCCTCGCGCTCGCGCGTCTGCGCCAGGGCCGCGTCGCGGGCCTCCTCGGCCTCGTGCAGCTGATGGGCCATGCGGTCCAGCTCGGACATGTCGCCGCGCGCGGGTCGCGTCACGCGATGCACCAGCCAGCTGGCGATCCAGCCCAGAACGAAGGCTCCGAACAGGATCAGGGCGGTGACGGCGATGAATTCGGATCGGGTCATTCGTCGGTCGCTTCGTCTTGGCCGCCGGCCCGTTCCGCGACGCTGTCGGGGCGCGGTCCGGGGCGGGGGGTGTCGTCATCGGGCGTCAGCACGGGCACCCTAAGGTTTTCCTCGCGTTCGTCCAGCGTCTGGAACTCCTCGGTCACGCCGAGGGTCATCGGGGCCGTCCCGGTCGCGACGGTGGGCAGGGGCAGCTGCGGCCCCTGCATCTGCGGCGCCAGGACCGGCAGGACCGGCCCCTGGACGGGAGGCAGCTGCGGGCCTTGGGCCGTGTCGTCGGCCAGCGTCCCGGCCGGGACGGGCGCGGGGGGCGGCGTGTCGCCGGTCACGCCGGTCACAGTCACCGGGCTGGGCAGCTGATCGGCGCCCACGGGATGCGGCGACAGCAGGCGGAACTCGATCCGGCGGTTGATCTCGCGGCCCTCCTCGGTCTGGTTGGTGGCGACGGGGCGGCTTTCGCCGTAACCGCGGGCGGACATGTTGGCGGTATCGATCCCGGCCTCGGTCATGGCGGTGACCAGCGCCTGAGCGCGGCTGCGCGACAGTTCGGCATTGAACGCCTCCGAGCCCTGCGAATCGGTGTGGCCGCCGGCCTCCATCAGGAACTCGTCGCAATCGGTCATGGCCTGGGCCAGGCGCGCCATGGTCGCTTCCGGATCGCCCGCGATGGCGGCGCTGTTCGGCTCGAAGCCGATCTCGCTTTCGGACATGATGATGTTAAGCCGGGCCACGCATTCCTCGCCGTCGGGCAGGCCCAGGGCATCGTCCAGGCGCCGGTCATAGCTGATGGCCAGGCGATAGGCCGCGCCCGCCCCAAGCCGGTCCGACAGCAGCGCGGCGGCGCGTTCGGTCGCGCGCGGATCGCCCGAGACGCCGGTCAGCTCGACCATCTCGGGGGTGACGCGGGCCTGGCCGGCATGCAGCGGCGCCATGGCCTCCAGCCCGGCGATGACCCGCACCGTCCAGCCCGCAGGCACGGACGGATCGGGCCGAAGCCCGCTCTGCGCCACGGCAAAGCGCGACCGGGCGAAGCTGTCCACGACCTCGCGCATCTGGTCGTCCGCGATGCGGCCGCGCATGGCCAGCTCGCCCGACGGGGGCAGGGTGGCCTGGAACTCGATCGGGGCGGCCTGGACATCGGCCTGCTCGCGCTCGACCTCCAGGCGGTAGGGATCGGGCAGCGCCCCGTCCAGCGCGCCCGCGACCTGGTCCAGCCGCTCGCGCGTCACGGCGGCGGGCACGACCAGCGCGACATCGGCATCCGACAGGGTGACCTGACCCTGACCCAGCTGGCCCAGGGCCTCGATCGCGGCGGCGGCGGCTTGGGGCCAGTCGTCGGACGGCGCGCCCAGGCCTAGGGCGCAATCGGGCGCGGTCTCCAGCCCGGCGGCACGGGCGGCCTCCATGATGCGGGTGCGGCCATCCGCGTCCGGCGCGCTGCAGGCGTCGAAGCGCGCGCCGTCCGCATCCAGCGCGAAGCGCAGGATATAGGGCGCGATCACCGGGCGCGGCGCGCTGATGTCCAGATCGACCGTGACCCCGCCGGGTGCCGCGCTGCGCAGCGCCTGCTCCAGCTGTCCCTGGGCCGCACGGTCGGCGGCCAGGGCGGTGACCTGCACCCGGCCCGGCACCACGGTGATCTTGGCCTGATCGGCCATGCCCGCGGCCTGCAGGCCAAAGCGCAGCGCCTCGGTCCAGCCGTCCGGCACCGGGTGGTCGGCCTGCTCCAGCAGGTCGTCCTGCACCGTGCCGCCGCCGAAGGCCCGCCGCATCGCCGCGCGGTCGGTGGCGGCGGGGATCAGGCCGATCATCGACAGGCCCTGTTCGCCGCGCAGCAGCTCGACCTTGAACTCGGGGGCGGCCATCGCCTCGACCGAGGCGACGGTCATGCGGTCCTCGACC
Source organism: Paracoccus sp. ME4 (assembly GCF_046736325.1). Lineage (GTDB taxonomy): Bacteria > Pseudomonadota > Alphaproteobacteria > Rhodobacterales > Rhodobacteraceae > Paracoccus. The sequence goes on along the minus strand of NZ_CP151276.1, from coordinate 2,776,940 downwards.
CGGCCCGGATCGACGGCGGTGCCGGCCTGGGTCACGGCGCGGAACCGCTCGACCTCGGTGGGGGCGGTGCCGGTCAGGGTGACGCGCAGCCCGTCGGCCGCGACGCCCGCCCAGTCATGCCCGGCCTCGCGCAGGGCCTGGGTCACGTCGCGGGTGGCGCGATCCTCGATGAAGGTGGCGGCCTGTTCGGCGCCCAGCCAGGACAGCCCGCCCGCGCCCGCCAGGACAAGGATGGTGGCCATGGAGGTGGACAGGCGGCGGGAACGGGCCATCGAAAAAACCTTGGGCTGTTGCAAGCGGGCAACGTCTAGCGACGCGGGGGGCACGGCGCAATCATGCCAGCCCCGCAATGGCAAGAAACAGCGCAAGGATCAGCCCCGCATCGCGGTTCGACCGGAACAGGCGCAGGCAGACATCCCCCTGATCGGGCCGGAAATTCCGCAGCTGCCACAGCAGGTGCAGGCCGAAGGCCGCGACCCCGGCCCAGGCCATCAACTGATTGCGACCCGCCAGACCCGCGGCCACGGCCAGCACCGCGACCGACAGGACCGCAAAGCCCGCCAGGATCGCAGGGCTGCGGTCGCCGAACAGGCGGGCGGTCGATTTCACCCCGATCAGCGCGTCGTCATCGGCGTCCTGATGGGCATAGATCGTGTCGTAGAAGATCGTCCAAGCGATGGCGCCCAGCCAGGCCACCACCGGCGCCGGATCGACCCGGCCCATATGGGCGGCATAGGCCAGCATGACGCCCCAGTTGAAGGCAAAGCCCAGAAACAGCTGTGGCCACCAGGTGAAGCGTTTCGCGAAGGGATAGATCGCGACCAGCGCCAGCGACGCGACCCCCATCCACACGGCCGCCCGGCCAAGCGTCAGCAGGATCACCAGCCCGACCAGCCCCTGCGCCAGCAGCCAGAAATACGCCCCCCGCAGGCTGACCTGCCCCGAGGGCAGCGGCCGCGACCGGGTCCGTGCCACCTGCGCGTCGATGGCGCGGTCGGTGATGTCGTTCCAGGTGCAGCCCGCGCCGCGCATGACGAAGGCGCCGATCGCGCAGGCCAGCGCGATCCACAGATCGAACAGGCGCGGCCCGTCCGCCATCATCGCCAGCCCGATCCCCCACCAGCAGGGGATCAGCAGCAGCCAGGTGCCGATCGGCCGGTCCGCCCGGCTGAGCCGCAGCCAGGGCCGGGTCCGCGCGGGGGCGAAGCGGTCCACCCAGTTGTCGGGCGGCGCGTCGAAGACGGCATCTGGCCTTTCGGTCTGGCTTTGCATAGCGTCACGCCCATCATGCCCCGGATCAGACTGTTCATAGATCACCCTTTGGTTGCAGGACAACCCGTCCCCTTGGATGGGCCGCAGGCGCATTACCTGACGGGCGTCATGCGCCTGCGGCAGGGTGACGCGGTCCAGGTCTTCAACGGGCGGGACGGCGAATGGCAGGCGCATCTGCAGGAGGCGGGCAAGCGCGGCGGCGTGCTGACGGTGGCCGCTCCGACCGCGCCGCAGCAGGACCCGCCGGACCTGTGGCTGATCTTCGCGCCCATCAAGAAGGCCCGCACCGACTTCATCGTCGAGAAGGCGGCCGAAATGGGCGCCGCGCGGATCATGCCGGTCCAGACGCGCTTCACCAATTCCGAACGCATCCGGCAGGACCGCCTCCAGGCCCATGCCGTCGAGGCGGCCGAACAATGCGGCGGGACCTTCGTGCCCCCTGTGGCGGAACTGCAACCGCTGTCGGCGCTGCTGGACGGGTGGGATGCGGGGCGGCGCATTCTCTGGGCCGATGAATCGCGGGCGGGTCCGGCCGAGACCCTGTACGGGCTTCCGCGCGGCCCGTGGGCCATCCTGATCGGCCCAGAGGGCGGGTTCTCCCCCGAAGAACGCGCGCAGTTGTCGCGCCTGCCCTTCGTCACCCCGGTCAGCCTTGGGCCGCGGATCCTGCGCGCCGACACGGCGGCGGTCGCGGCGCTGGCGCTGTGGCAGGCGGCCTTGGGCGACTGGCGCTGAGGCCTGCTCGCCGGGTGCGGCCAATTGTGACCGAAATGCGACAGTTTCGGCCTTGGCTGTTGCAGAAAGCGCATGGCGGCCTTGCGGCTTTGCCGGCTACTCTTTGCGGGCTGCCCGAATTATCTCCTGCGTATCGGAAAACTGCCCTCGGATAGGGCAAAGTGAAAACAGGTGAAATGATGTCGACGATCGAAACGAACCGCAGCATGGCTGTCGGAGGCGTGGGCAACATCGTCGCGCATATCGTGTCGCTGATGGCGTCCTGGCGGGAAACCCGCGTGACGCGTCGCGAACTGAGCCGCCTGTCGGATCGCGAGCTGGACGATATCGGTCTGTGCCGCGGCGACATCGAGCGGATTGCGCGCGGCTTCTGAAGCCAGCCCCCCCTTCCTGACGATCAAACCCCCGAAGCTTGCGCTTGCGGGGGTTTTCCATGTCCGGAGGGCGGGGATCAGGCGCGGGTCATGACCAGCGTGGTCCAGTCGCCCATGTCGTCGCGCCGGTCGGGCGCAAAGCCCGCGGCGCCATAGGCCTGCGTGACCTCGTCGGCCTGGGTGGTCAGGATACCCGACAGGATGATCCGGCCCTGGGGTGCCACATGGCGGGCCATGTCGGGCGCCAGATCGATCAACGGCTGCTTCAGGATGTTGGCCAGCACCAGATCATAAGGTGCCGCGCGCTCAAGCATCGGGTGGTCGAACCCTGCGGCCTCCAGACATTCCACGCGACCGTCGAGCCCGTTGGCGATGACATTGGCGGCGGCCGTGTCCACCGCGACAGGGTCGATGTCGCTGGCCAGCACGGTGACCGGCCACAGACGCGCGGCCCCCATGGCCAGCACCGCCGTCCCGCAGCCGATGTCGGCGATGCGGGTGGCCTGGAACCCCTCGGTCGCCAAGCGGTCCAGCGCCTCCAGACAGCCCTTGGTGGTGTTGTGGTGCCCGGTGCCGAAGGCCATCGCGGCCTCGATCCACAGCGCCTCCACCCCCGGCGGGATGTCGTCGGCGTCATGGCTGCCATGGACATAGAAGCGGCCCGCGCGGACCGGGGTCAGTTCGCGCTTCACATGGGCGACCCAATCGACGTCCGGGACCTCGGACACGGCGAAGGGGTTGGCGCCATAGGCCGCGGCCAGGATCGCCAGGGTGATCTCGTCGGGGGCCTCGGTGAAATAGGCGCCGACCTCCCACCGCTCGCTGCCGTCCTCGATCTCGAAGACGCCGGTGCCGACGGGCTCGGGGGTCAGGTCCTCGCAGGCTTCGGCCAGGGCCTCGGCGGCCTCGCGGCCTTTCACATGGGTCAGCGCGGTGAAGGTGGTCATCAGATCGTATCCGGGTTGGGAAGGCTGGCCTCTACTCCGGTGCCCTTCAGCCCGCAATAACCGTCGGGATTCTTTTCCAGGTACTGCTGATGCGCCTCATGGGCCGGCCAGAAGGTGGACGCGGGCAGGATCTGCGTTGTGATCTTGCCGAAACCCTGCACGGCCAGGCGGTTGTCATAGTCGATGCGCGACTGTTCGGCGATCGCCGCCTGATGGTCGTCGAAGGTCATGATCAGGCTGCGATACTGCGGGCCGACGTCATTGCCCTGCCGGTCGCCCTGGGTCGGGTCGTGGTTCTCCCAGAACAGCTGCAGCAGGTGGTCATAGCTGATCAGCGCGCTGTCATAGATGATGCGCACCACCTCGGCATGGCCGGTATCGCCGCGCTTGACCTGCTCGTAGGTCGGGTTCTGGACCGTGCCCCCGGCAAAGCCGACCTCGGTCAGCCAGATGCCGTTCTGCTTCCAGAACAGCCGCTCGACCCCCCAGTAGCAGCCCATGCCGAAGATGGCCTGATCGTATCCGGCGGGGGGATTGGCTCCCAGGGGGCGGTGGAAGATGGCGTGGTCGGTCATGCGGGCCTCGATAGTCAGGGGACAGGGAAACGCGGCAGCGCGCGTGCGGGTTCATCCGCGCGGATGCGCATTGCGATAGACGGCCATCAGCCGCGCGTCGTCCACCCCGGTATAGACCTGGGTGGTCGACAGGCTGGCATGGCCCAGAAGCTCCTGGATGGTGCGCAGATCGCCGCCCGCCGACAGCAGATGCGTGGCGAAGCTGTGGCGCAGGGCATGGGGCGTCGCGCTGGCGGGCAGGCCCAGGGCGGCGCGGGCCTGTCGCATCGCGGCCTCGACCGTACCGGCCGAGAGGCGACCGCCGCGGACGCCGCGGAACAGCGGCGCGTCGGTGCGGTGGCCCCAGGGCGACAGGTCCAGATAGCGGGCGACCGCGTCGCGGGCGACGGGCAGGACCGGCACCTGACGCTCGCGCCCGCCCTTTCCGCGGATCACCAGCCCCTCGGCAAAGGGCCAGTCGGTGCCGTTCAGCGCCAGCGCCTCGGAGATGCGCAGCCCCGACCCCCAGAGCAGCGTCAGCACCGCCACGTCGCGCGCCCCCATCCAGGGCGTCCCATGGTCCGCCACCCGCTCCAGCGTGTCGCGGGCCTGGTCCTGGGTCAGCGGGCGCGGCAGGCTGCGGGCGTATTTCGCGCTGCGGGTCGACAGGGCGGCCGACAGGTCCAGCCCCTCGCGGTCCGAGATCCAGCGCAGGAAGGACCGCACCCCCGACATGCGCCGCGCCAGCGACCGCGCGCCCAGGCCCCGCCCGCGTTCGGAGGCCGCGAAGGCGCGCATGTCCGTCTGCCGCAGTCGGACGAGCGCGGCGGGCGCCACGGCCTCGCCCCAATGGGCGCCGATGAAGTGCAGAAACGCGGTGACGTCGCCGCGATAGGCGGTGACTGTGTGGTCCGAGCGGTCGCGCGCCGCGGCCTCGGTCAGAAGCCAGCGGTCCAGCGCGGCCTGCGTCGCGGCGGCCGTCAGCCGGTCGGTCATGCGGGCAGCCGCGCCAGCAGCGCCAGCCGGAAGACCTGACCGAAGAAGCGCAGCAGGTCCGTCCCGTGCGCGGGCTGGAATCGGGCGGCATCGGCGCTGCCCATCAGCAGCAGGGCGCGCGGGCGGTCCGCGCCCAGATCCATCGGCAGCAGCGCCTCGGAGGCGATGGTGCGGCCGTGCAGCGGACGCGTCACCACCATCGCGGGGCGCAGCACGATGTCGTCGCCGCGCGGCATCCGACGGCCCGCCTCCAGGATGCGGGCGATGGTGCCGGGCGGCACGATGGCGGTGTCGGCGGGCAGGGCCAGGGGCGGCTCGCCCTCGGCCACCAGGCGCAGCGTCTCGATGCGCAGAAGCGGCGCGATGTCGGCCTGCAGCGCCGCGCCCAGATCGGCCAGATCGGCGGTTTCCAGCAGGCCCAGCACGGCGCGGTGGATCATCGCCATGCCCGACTGATTGTCATAGGCGGCGGCGATCACGCCCTCATGCGTGGCCTCCAGCCGGTCCAGCCGGGTCTCCAGCGCCTCCATGGCGCGGCCGCGGATGTCGATGACATTGCCGCCGACCTCGGCCTCGCGCGCGGCCACCAGGGCGCGCATCAGGTCGCGGTCGGCCAGGATCGCCCCCGGATCGGCCAGCAGCCGGTCGCGGGTCTCAGGGTCCAGCGCGTCGGTCATGCGGGTCTCTCCGGGATGCGGGGGTCAGAGGATCTTCTGGCCGGTCTGGGCCCAATCCGCGTTGAACTGCGCCAGGCCCTTGTCGGTCAGGATGTGGTTCGCCATCGACTTGATGACCGAGGGCGGCGCGGTGATGACGTCGGCGCCGATCTTGGCGGCCTCGACGATGTGGTTCACGCTGCGGATCGACGCGGCCAGGATCTCGGTCTCGTAGCCGTAATTGTCATAGATCTCGCGGATGTCGGCGATCAGGTCCATGCCGTCCAGATGGATGTCGTCCAGGCGCCCGATGAAGGGGCTGATGAAGGTCGCGCCGGCCTTGGCGGCCAGGATCGCCTGCGCCGGGCTGAAGCACAGCGTGACGTTCAGCTTGTGGCCCTCGTCCGACAGCACGCGGCAGGCCTTGAGGCCGTCCCAGGTCAGCGGCACCTTGATGCAGACGTTGGGCGCGATCTTGGCCAGGTGGCGGCCTTCGGCGATCATGTCATCGGCCTTCTCGGCCACGACCTCGGCGCTGACCGGGCCCTCGACCATGGCGCAGATCTCGGCGGTGACCTCCGCGATGGCGCGGCCGGACTTCAGGATCAGCGAGGGGTTGGTGGTGACGCCATCGACCATGCCCAGGTCGTTCAGCTCCTTGATCGCGGCGATATCGGCGGTGTCGACAAAGAATTTCATGGCCCATCTCCTCAGGCTGCTGTTCGGCACGGTCATATCGCAGATGGGGTCTGGCGGGAAGGGGAAGAACCCGAAGGCGGGGGCTTGCAACCCGTGCCGCCGCCCGTCTTTATCGCGCCATCATGACCCCGCCCGAATTCTTTCCCCCCCGCGCCCGCATCGCGGTCCTGACCGCCGAGACGGTCGGCGTGCTGGACTACCTGTCCCCCGAAGGCGGCGTGCGGCAGGGACAGCTGGTGCTGGTCCCCCTGGGGCCGCGCCGGGTGCTGGGGCTGGTCTGGGGGCCGGGGGTCGGCGATTTCGACCTGGCCAAGCTGCGCGCCGTGGCCCGCGTGCTGGACGCGCAGCCCTTTGACGCGCGCTTCCTGGATTTCCTGACGCGGGCGGCGGAATACACGCTGACGCCGCTGCCGCTGATGCTGCGCATGGCCACCCGCGCGCCCGACATCGACCAGCCGCCGGCCGCGCGGCGCATCATCGTGCCCGGATCGGGCCAGCCCGGTCGCGCGACCGAGGCGCGCGCCCGCGTGCTGCAGGTCATGGCCGATCACGGCGGGGCCAGCTTTGCGGCCTCCGAGCTGGCGCAGCTGGCGGGGGTCGGCACGTCGGTGGTCAAGGGTCTGGTCGCCAGCGGTGCCCTGGCCGAGATCGAGGCGCCGCGCGACACCCCCTATCCCGCGCTGGACCCCACGCGGCCGGGCAAGCCCCTGGCCCCCGATCAGCAGGCGGCCTCCGACACGCTGCGCGCCGCGATCCGGGCGGGCGGTTACGGCACCACGCTGCTGCGCGGGGTCACCGGCTCGGGCAAGACCGAGGTCTATCTGGAGGCCGTGGCGGAATGCCTGGCGCAGGGGCGGCAGGCGCTGGTCCTGCTGCCCGAGATCGCGCTGTCGGCCGAATTCCTGGACCGGGTCGAGGCGCGGTTCGGCGCGCGCCCCGGCGAATGGCACAGCGGCATCACCCGCACGGAACGCCGCCGGTTGTGGCACATGGCCGGGCGGGGGCAGGTGGGACTGGTCGTCGGCGCGCGGTCGGCGCTGTTCCTGCCCTTTTCCGATCTGGGCCTGATCGTCGTCGATGAGGAACATGACGGCAGCTACAAGCAGGAGGACGTCGTCTATTACAGCGCCCGCGACATGGCGGTGCTGCGGGCGTCGATCAACCGCGCGCAGGTGGTGCTGGCCTCGGCCACGCCGTCCCTGGAAAGCTGGGTGAACGCGGCGACGGGGAAATACGCGCGGCTGGACCTGCGGTCGCGCTATGGCGAGGCCGAGTTGCCGCAGATGGCCGCCATCGACCTGCGCGCCGAGGCGATGGAGCAGGGGCGCTGGATCTCTCCCACGCTGGCGCAGGCGGTCACCGCGCGGCTGGCCAAGGGCGAACAGTCGCTGATCTTCCTGAACCGTCGCGGGTTCGCACCCGTCACCGTCTGCCGTGCCTGCGGCGAACAGATCGGGTGCCATCAATGCGACGCGCGGATGGTCGAACACCGGTTCCAGAATCGCTTGGTCTGCCACCAATGCGGAGAGACGCGACCCATCCCCACCGCCTGCCCCAGTTGCGGGGTCGAGGGCAAGCTGGCCCCCATCGGCCCCGGCGTCGAACGCATCGCCGAGGAGGTCGCGGCGCGTTTTCCCGACGCCAAGGCCACTGTGCTGTCCTCGGACCTGTTCCACTCCGCCCGCGCGCTCAAGGAGACCATCGCCCAGATCTCGGACGGCGACACGGACATCATCATCGGCACGCAGATCGTGGCCAAGGGGCACAACTTTCCGCGCCTGACGCTGGTGGGGGTGGTCGATGCCGACCTGGGCCTGCAGGGCGCCGATCTGCGCGCGGCGGAACGCAGCTTTCAGCTGATGCGGCAGGTGGCGGGGCGGGCCGGGCGGCAGTCGGGGGCGGCGCCGGGGGTGGCGCTTCTGCAGACGCATCAGCCCGATCACGCGGTGATCCGGGCGATCCTGTCGGGGCAGGACGAGGCGTTCTGGGACGCGGAGGCCGCGGGCCGCCAGGCGGCGGGCATGCCCCCCTGGGGGCGGCTGGCGGGGATCATCCTGTCCCATCCCGACCTGGCGGTGGTCACCGATTTCGCGCGCCATCTGGCCGGGCGGGCCGAGCCGCTGACCCAGGTGGGGGCGGAGCTGTGGGGGCCCGCGCCCGCGCCCATCGCGCGGGTCCGGGGACGCCACCGCATGCGCATGCTGATCCGCGCGCCGCGTCAGGCGCCGCTGCAGGCGGCGATCGCGGATTGGCTGTCGGGGATCAGGCTGCCCACGAACCTGCGCCTGTCCGTGGACATCGATCCGCAGAGCTTCCTGTGATCAGTTCTTCAGCACGATGCAGCGCCCGCCAAGCGACTTGAAGCGGTTGCAGAACCGCGTCGCCTCGTCGCGCGAGGCATAGCCGACCTGGGCGGTATAGACGGCGCGCGGCATGCTGTTCATGCGCTTGCGGACATAGCCGACGCGCGCCCCGTCCGTCAGGATCGGCCGCAGCGTGCGGTTCAGTCGCGCGACCTGCTGTGCCGCTCCCGCCTGGCTGGGGTGGCTGGCCACCACGACGCCCCAGGGCATCGCCGGGGGCTGGCTGTTGAACTCGCGCAGGCGGCGCTCCCCGGCCATGCGTTCGCAGGCGGGGCGGAAGGGCTGGTCGGGGTCCAGGGCCAGGCGCAGCTCGGAGGCGGGCGGCGGGTTGTCGCGCCAGCGATGCGCGCTGAAGCCGGTGATGGATTCGACGTAATCGACGGTTTCGTATGGCAGGGTCGTGGCCTGGGCGATGAACCGCGCGGCGCGGTTCTCTCCGCCGTTATAGGCGACGGCGGCCAGGCCGATATTGCCGAACCGGTCGCGCAGATGGGCCAGGTACCACGCGGCCTTGCCGATCGCCTGCGCGGGGTTGAACGGGTCGTCCAGCCAGTAGAGATCGGCCGTGCCGGGCATGAACTGCGCAATGCCGAGCGCCCCCGCCGGGCTGACGGCCGATGGTTCGAACCGGCTCTCCTTCCACAGCAGGCGCGCGAGGAAGGCCGGGTCCAGCCCGTGATCGGCGGCGTTGCGTTCGATCAGCTTGCAGACATCGGCGGCATAGGTCGCGCGGGCGATGCAGTCGCGCGCATCCTCGCTGCAGCGCAGGTCCTCGGACTGGCGGACCGGGGGCAGGCCGTGATGCGCATCCACCGCCGGGCGCGCCCCGGCCATGGGCGCCGTGGCCAGCGCCAGCGTCAGGGCGACCGCCAGCGGCCGCAGCAGGGATTGCACGAACATCAGCAGGGGACGCGGCAGGACCCGCGCCCGGGGGCGCGGGCGCAGGCTCACTTGGACTTCTTCGCCGCGCCGGATTCGGGCTTGGCGGCCTTGGTCTTGGCCTTGCCGGGCTTGGCGGCGGCGTCCTTGGATGCAGGTGCCTTGGCCTTCGCGGGCTTCTCCGCGGCGGGCTTTGCGGGCTTTGCGGGCTTCGGCAGATCGGCGGTCGCTTCGGCCTTGGGCGCGGTGCCCTTCCCGGCCTGCTTCTCGGCCTTGCGGGCGGCGCGGCGGGCTTCGCGCTCGGCGTCCTTCCTCGCGGCCTTGGCGGCCTTCTCGGCCTCTTTCTCGGCCTGGCGGGCGGCCTGCTTCTCGGCCTTGCGTGCGGCCTTCGCGGCCTCCTTCCCGGCGGCCTTGGCGGCGTCCTTCTCGGCCTTGCGGGCTGCCTGCTTCTCGGCCTTCTTGGCCTCGTCGGTGCTCATGACTGGTGTCCTCGTGACAGGGTCGGTGGATTGGCCCGGCAGGGTCGCGGGCTTCGCGCCGCGCTTGGGGACGCGGTGCGGCTCGGTGCGCAGGTCGGTCTTGCGCGTCTCTGCGGGCTTGCGGCCCGCGGGGGTGCGCGGCAGGGTCGCGGGCTTGCGCTTGGTCGCGGGCACCTTGGCGGCCGAGACGGCGGGTGCGGCGACCGGTGCCGCGGCGGGCTTGGACCCTGCGGCCGTCAGTCCCCGCTTGCGGCGTTCCGTCTCGACCCGGCGCAGCGCCGCCGACAGCAGTTCCGCCGGTCCCGGATCGCCCGCGGTCGCCGCGGCGGGGGCATCGTCGTGGGCTGCGCGCAGATCGGCGATCAGCCTCAGCACCGCCGCATCGTCCAGGGCGCCGAGGGCCGGATGGCGGCTTTTCCCGGCAAGCGCCAGCTGGTCGGCGCTCAGCGTTTCCTGTTCGCGCTTGGCGTAATTGGGCATCCGGGCACCTTCGACGGGCAGGGGGCGTTCGGCACCGACATTGCGCAGGAAACCGACCTTTTGCAATTGGAAAGGCCCCGGCTTTCGCCGGGGCCCGTCACTGTTGCCGAACTGCCCGGCAGGGCCGTGCGGTCAGCGCGCCGGAACCGCGCTTTCGACCGGCGAGACGAAGGTCGCGCTGCCCGAGGCGAAGGGGTCGCTGACCAGCGCGGGCTCGACCGGCGTCGCGGCGGGGACCGCGGCCATCGCGGCATAGGGGTCCATCAGCGGCGCGGCCGGCACGGCCGACTGCACGGGCGAGGCCTGCACCATCGCGGTCTGCACCGGGGCCGCGGCCTGGGCGGTCACGGCCGGATCGGCGGCGGGCGCCGCCGTGGCGGGCATGACATAGCCTTCCGGCGTCTCGACCATCGGGCCTTCCATGCGGACGCTTTCCGCCTGAGAGCGCACGATGACCTCGGTGCCGGTCGGGATCTGCTCGAACAGGTCCATCACGTCCTGGTTGAACATGCGGATGCAGCCCGCCGAGGTCGCCTTGCCGATGGACGAGGGGTCCAGCGTGCCGTGGATGCGGTAATAGGTGTCCACGCTGCCCTGATAGAGATAGAGCGCCCGCGACCCGAGGGGGTTCTGCATGCCGCCGGGCAGGCCGTTGCGGAACTGGCCGTACAGCTGTGGCTCGGTGCGCAGCATGTTGTCGGTCGGGCGCCAGCTGGGCCAGGCGGCCTTGCGCGCGATGGTGGCGCGACCCTCGAAGGTCAGGCCCGCGCGGCCCACGGCCACGCCGTAGCGCATCGCCTGTCCGCCCGGCTGCACATGATACAGCACGCGCGCATAGGGATCGACGACGATCGTGCCCGGTGCCTCGGACCCGTTGTAGGGGACCAGCTGGCGGGTGTTGCGGTCGTTCAGATAGGCGGCGCGGACAGCCTGGATCGGAATCGGCTCACCGTTCGGGCCGGTATCGGTCCGGGCCTTGTAGATGTCGGGAATCTGGGCGGGCTGCTGGACGGCGGGGGTCGCGGTCTCCTGCGTGGGACCGCAAGCCGCCAGCCCCAGGGCCAGCGCCGCGAAAAGGGAAGCGAGGCGCATCGTTGCGTTTTCCTTGTTCATCGTCGGACCGGCCGGCAGAGACAGGCCCGAGGCAGCATCTGTTCTTTCTGCACCGGCATGATCATCCGGCGCGATTCGCACGCACGTCCATGGGGCCGCACGCCGATCCGCGTCAACCCCGTGCGCCCCATCCGGGGTCCGGGATCGTGCCAGTCTCCAACCTATGTGGCGCAGAGGCGTCAGGTGCATCACCTTTCCGCGGCTCAGGAACAACTTGGCGTGTGCTTCGGTTGCATCGGCAGGCGAATTCTTCGCAGCCTTGGCGGCGGGCGGAATCGCCCCTGCGCAGCCCGCCCCATGCCCGACCCTCCGAAAGAGGCCCGCCGTGACGACCCAGGACCAGACGCCCGAAGATACCGCCCCGCCGCGCCGCCAGGGGGCGCTGGCGCCCTTGGGCTATCGCGACTTCCGCCTGCTGTGGAGCGCGACGCTGGTGTCGAATTTCGGCGGCCTGGTGCAGGCGGTGGGCGCGGCCTGGCTGATGACGCAGCTGACCGACAACGCGACGCTGATCGCGCTGGTGCAGGCGTCGAACACGCTGCCGATCATGCTGCTGGCCATCGCGTCGGGGGCGCTGGCCGACATCATCGACCGCAAGACGCTGCTGATGGGGTCGCTGCTGTTCATGGCGGCCGTGTCGCTGGCTTTGGCAGCCGCGGCCTGGACGGGCGGGCTGACGCCGTGGATGCTGTTGGCCTTCACCTTCCTTCTGGGCGCGGGGCAGGCGGTCTACAACCCGCCCTGGCAGGCCAGCATGGGCGATCTGGTCGCGCGCAAGGACCTGCCGGCGGCGGTCAGCCTGAACTCCGTCGGCTTCAACCTGATGCGCAGCGTGGGCCCGGCGGCGGGCGGCTTGATCGTCGCGACCCTCGGGGCGTCGGCGGCCTTTGCTGTCAACGCGCTCAGCTATCTGCCGCTTCTGGGGGTGATGGCGCGATGGAAGCCGCATGTGGCCCCCCGGGTCACCACGCCCGAGCCCTTCCTGGCCGCGATGGGGGCAGGGCTGCGCTATGTCGCGCTGTCGCCGAACCTGCTCAGGGTGCTGACCCGCGGCGCGCTGTTCGGCTTTGCCGCCATCGCGGTTCTGGCTCTGCTGCCGCTGGTGGCGAAAAGCCATCCCGAGGGCGGCTCGCTGCTGTTCGGGGGACTTCTGGGCTGCTACGGGGTGGGGGCGATCGCGGGGGCGCTGCTGAACCCGCGCATCCGCGCCCGGCTGGACAACGAGAACGTGGTGCGCATGGCCTTCGCGGGCTTTGCGCTGGCGGCATTGGTGCTGGGCCAGACGGAATCGGTCTGGCTGCACGCGCTGGCGATGCTGCCGGCGGGCGCGTCCTGGGTGCTGGCGCTGTCGCTGTTCAACGTCACGGTGCAACTCTCGACGCCGCGATGGGTCGTGGCGCGCGCGCTGGCGCTCTATCAGATGGCGACCTTCGGCGGCATGGCGGCAGGGGCCTGGATCTGGGGCATGGTCGCGGGCGCACAGGGTCTCGACGTCGCGCTGACCACGGCGGGGGTGGTCCTGCTGATCGGCGCCGTCATCGGCATCTGGCTGCGCGCGCCCGAATTCGGGGCGGTCGATCTGGACCCCGTCAACCGCTTCCGCGAACCGGCGCTGATGCTGGACCTGCGCGGCCGGTCGGGGCCGATCATGGTCATGGTCGACTATCGCATCGATCAGCCCGACGTGCCCGAGTTCCTGCGCCTGATGCAGCGCCGCCGCGCCATCCGCCGCCGCGACGGGGCCCGCAATTGGGCGCTGCTGCGCGACCTGGAGCATCCCGACCAGTGGAGCGAGAGCTATCACATCGCCACATGGGATGAATATGTCCGCCACAACCTGCGCCGCACGAAATCCGATGCCGAGGTCGCCGTTGCCCTGCGCGCCCTGCACCGAGGCGAGGGCGACCCGCTGGTCCACCGCATGATCGAGCGCCATACCGTCGGCCCGAGCGACGACCTGCCCTTGGTCGGCAAGATCGAGATCCCGTAGAGGTTCGTCATCGCAGTCGTATCGGCTGATGGAGAGGCACGCCGCGGGTCAAGATCGTCACGGAGGTGCCGTGACCGACGGTCGGATGGAGCGGCTGAAGCCGTTCCTCCCGGCAGGCCATCTGACGCCGCAGGTCGGTCACTGACCCGTGCGGACCGGCATGACCTTAGGCTCCAGACTCATTGAGTTTCACAGCCAGAACAAGACGGTTGCGGCGAGCATAATAGCTGAGAAGAACGTTTCCGGGCAGCGGTCATAACGGGTTGCGACGCGCCTCCAGTCCTTCAGACGCCCGAACATGATTTCGATGCGGTTACGCCTTTTGTAACGCCGCTTGTCGTATTTGACGACCTTCTTGCGGGACTTCCGTCCGGGGATGCAAACCTTTATCCCCTTGTCTTTCAACGCGTCTCTGAACCAATCAGCGTCGTAGCCCCTGTCGGCCAGAAGCCACCCAGCCTTCGGCAGGCTGCCCAGCAGCGCCGCCGCGCCGGTGTAATCGCTGACCTGGCCGGCCGACATGAAGAACCCGATCGGCCGCCCGTTGGCATCGGCGACAGCGTGCAACTTGGTGTTCATACCGCCTTTGGTGCGCCCGATCTGGCGCCCGCGCCCCCCTTTTTCACCCCAAGGCTTGAGGCCGTGCGGTGTGCCTTGAGATAGGTCGCGTCGATCATGATCGTCTTGTGCTCGGCGCTCTCGGCGGCAAGGCCGACCATGATCCGGGCAAAAACCCCGTTGTCGCTCCAGCGCTTCCAGCGGTTGTAGAGGGTTTTGGCCGGGCCGTATTCCTTCGGCGCGTCACACCACCGCAACCCATTGCGATTGATGAAGATTATGCCGCTGAGGACACGGCGATCATCGACGCGGGGCTTGCCAGGGCTTTTGGGAAAGAACGGTTTCAGACGCTCCATCTGGGCGTCGCTCAGCCAGTAAAGATTACTCATCGATCAGGTCTCCTTGAGGAGCCTGAATCACGTGAAAAGCATGAAATCAATGGGTCTGGAGCCTAGCCCAGGTCGGAAAGAACGTTCTTCCCGTAGTCGGGCACCTGACCCCTGACCAGATAACGGTTGAAGACTGCCGTCGGTTCATCGCCGCGCGGCGTGCGCAGGGACGCAGGGATGCCACGATCCGCACCGAGCTGGGATGCCTGCGCACCGCGCTGTCCTGGGGCGTAAAGGCCAAGCTAATTCGCAGTGCGCCGCGCATCGAGATGCCGCAGACCCCACCGCCGCGCGAGCGCTATCTGGACCGGGAGGAGGTCGCGCGCCTCCTGGCGGCGGCCGGCGACCCGCACATCCGGCTGGCGATCCTGCTGATGGTCACCACGGCGGGACGCATCGGTGCGCTGCTTGAGTTGACATGGGATCGTGTCGACTTGGACCGGCGGGTGATCAAGCTGGCGACCAACGACATCGGCCCGCGGAAGGGCCGCGCCACAGTGCCGATCAACGACACGCTGATGGCCGCCCTGCAGGCGGCGCACGAGGCCGCGCTGTCGAGATATGTCATCGAGTGGGGCGGGCGTCATGTCGGTCGATCAAGACGGGCTTCAACGCTGCGGTGAAGCGGGCTGGGATTGACCACTGCACCCCGCACGATCTGCGCCGCACGGCAGGTCGCCTGATGGCGGAGGCGGGGGTGGCGATGGAGGAGATCGCGCAGTATCTCGGGCACACAAACCCGGCGATCACGCGGTCGACCTATGCTCGCTTTTCACCCGAATACCTGCGCAGCGCGGCCGATGCGCTGGAGCTTTCCGGACCTGCTTTGGTTCAACGAACCAGAAAGCAAACCCCAGAGAATCAAAAACTCCAGTAATTGTTGGTGACCCCGACAGGACTCGAACCTGTAACCTGCCCCTTAGGAGGGGGCTGCTCTATCCAGTTGAGCCACGGGGCCGTCGGCGACAGCTTTAGCGGCTGGACGGGGCCTTTGGCAAGGCGGCGATCGGGGGGCGGTTGTGGGCGGCGCTGTCCTTCGCTAACATCGGGTGTCCCGGCTCAGGAGCCTGCCCATGCTGCCCATCCGTCCCCGCCGCCCGCTGACCCTTCGTGACGTCTCGGAGGCGTCGGGCGTGTCGGAGATGACCGTCAGCCGCGTGCTGCGCAACCGCGGCGACGTGTCGGCGGCGACGCGCGAGAAGGTCCTGACCGCGGCCAAGACGCTGGGCTATGTGCCCAACAAGATCGCGGGCGGGCTGGCCAGCCAGCGCGTCAACCTGGTGGCGGTCGTCATCCCGTCCCTGTCGAACCTGGTCTTTCCGGACGTGCTGGGCGGCATCTCGGCCGAGCTGGACGATACCGGGCTGCAGCCGGTGATCGGGGTCACCAACTACTCTCCTGCGCGCGAGGAGATGGTGCTTTACGACATGCTGTCCTGGCGGCCCTCGGGGGTGATCCTGGCGGGGCTGGAGCACAGCCGCGCGTCGCGGGCGATGCTGCAGAACTCGGGCCTGCCGGTGGTCGAGATCATGGATGTCGACGGCGAGGGCATCGACACGCTGGTGGGCATCTCGCATATCCGCGCGGGGCGCGAGATGGCGGCGCGCATCCTGGCGGCGGGCTATCGGCGCATCGGCTTCGTCGGCACGCACATGCCCGAGGACCACCGCGCCCGCAAACGCCTGCTGGGCTTCGAGGAGGGTCTGGGCCTGGCCGGGGTCCAGCTGGAGGCGCGCGAATACTATCAGGGCGGATCGTCGCTGCTGAAGGGGCGCGAGCTGACCGAGCGCATCCTGGCCCGCGCGCCGGACCTGGATTTCCTCTATTTCTCGAACGACATGATCGGGGCAGGGGGGCTGCTGCACTGCATCGACCGGGGCTATGACATTCCGGGGCGGATCGGGCTGGCCGGCTTCAACGGGGTCGACCTGCTGGACGGGCTGCCGATGCGCCTGGCCACCACCGATGCGCGCCGCGTCGACGTGGGCCGGCGCGCGGCCCGGCTGGTGTCCGGCAAGGACGCTGCACCCGAGGACCGCATCATCGCGCTGACGCCGACCTTCCTGCCCGGCGACACCATCCGCGAGGCCGCGTCCTGACGCGCGTGTCGATCTGTCGCCTTGTGGGGTGCCCGCGCCCGGCCTATCTGTAGGCCATGCGTATTCCAGTGATCTCCCGCCTGATCTCCCGCAAGCCGCGCGTCGCGGTCATCCGCCTGTCCGGCACCATCGGCGGCGCCGGTCGCGGGGGCGGGCTGAACGATGCGGCCCTGGCCCCGGTGATCGAGCGGGCCTTCCGCCGCGGCAAGCCGCTGGCCGTGGCGCTGGCGATCAATTCGCCGGGCGGCTCTCCGGTGCAGTCCTCGCTGATCGCGGCGCGCATCCGGCGTCTGGCGGACGAGACCGACATCCCGGTCCACGCCTTCGTCGAGGATGTGGCGGCCTCGGGCGGATACTGGCTGGCCTGCGCGGCCGATGACATCTGGGCCGATGACAGCTCGATCCTGGGCTCGATCGGGGTGATCTCGGCGGGCTTCGGGTTCCACCAGCTGATCGACCGCTGGGGGATCGAGCGTCGCGTGCACACGGCGGGCGAATCCAAGTCGACCCTGGACCCGTTCCGTCCCCAGAGCGCGGAGGACGTGGCCCGCCTGCACACCATCCTGGGGCCGATCCACGAGGCCTTCAAGGATCACGTCCGCGCCCGTCGCGGCACCCGGCTGGCCGCGGATCAGGACCTGTTCACCGGCGCCTTCTGGGCCGGCCGCGAGGCGGTGAGGCTGGGGCTGGCGGACGGCATCGGGCACATGGTGCCGCATCTCAAGGCGCTTTACGGCGACAAGATCCGCATGGAGGTGCACGGCATGCGCCGACCCCTGCTGCGGCGTCTGGGTCTGTCGGCGGACATGCTGCTGGACGCGGCCGAGGATCGCGCCGCGTTCCAGCGCTTCGGAACCCGCGGATGATGCTGCGCGTCGTCGTCCTGTTCCTGCTGGTGATGGTGGTGGTGGCGGTGCTGACCGGCCCCGGCTTCCGGCGGGCCGTTCTGAGGATATTGGGGATCGACCGTCGTGATCGTTGAAATTCTGCTGGTCCTGGGGGGCCTTGCGCTGCTGGTGGCGGGGGGTGACCTGCTGGTCAAGGGGGCCGTGGGCCTGTCGCTGAAGCTGGGCATGACGCCCCTGGTGGTCGGCCTGACCGTGGTGGCCTTCGGCACCTCGGCGCCCGAACTGCTGGTGTCGGTCTCGGCCGCGCTGCAGGGGTCCAGCGGCATCGCCATGGGCAATGTCGTCGGCTCGAACACCGCCAACGTGCTGGTGATTCTGGGGGTCACGGCGCTGATCTCGGTCATCGTGACCAAGGGGCACGACCTGCGCGAAAGCTGGATGATGATGATCGGCGCCTCCGTCCTGCTGATCGCACTGGCGATGACCGGGCAGATCGGCCGCATCGGCGGGGTGATCCTGCTGCTGGCCATGGCGGCGGTGCTGTGGCGCCAGCTGTCCACCGGCCGGTCCGACGGTGACGAGATCGGCGGCCAGACCGCGGGCGCGGGCTGGGCGCGCATCCTGATCTGGCTGGGGCTGGGGCTGGTGCTGCTGCCGGTGGGCGCGAACCTGCTGGTCGGCGGCGCGACCGAGATCGCGCGCGCCTTCGGCATCAGCGAGACCGTGATCGGCCTGACCCTGGTCGCCGTCGGCACCTCGCTGCCCGAGATGGCGGCCTCGGTCGCCTCGGCACTGAAGGGGCGGGCGGACATGGCCTTGGGCAACGTCGTCGGCTCGAACATCTTCAACATCCTGGGCATCCTGGGCATCACCACGCTGATCGCACCGCTGCCGGTCCCGCCCGAGATGCTGCGCCTGGATCTGTGGGTCATGCTGGCGGCGGCGCTGCTGCTGTGGCCCTTCCTGTTCCGCGCGGTCAACGTGACGCGGGTGGTGGGTGCTGCCTTCATCGCGGCCTATGGCGTCTATGTCTGGGTGCTGCTGTGACGCAGGGCGTCGCGCTGGTCACCGGGGGCGCGCGCAGGCTGGGCCGCGCCATGGTGCTGGAGCTGGCGCGCCACGGCCATGACGTCGCCATCCACTACGCAAGCTCTGCCGAGGAGGCCGAGGCGACCGCCGCCGAGGCGCGTGCCCTGGGCGTCCGGGCCGAGACCTTCAGGGCCGACCTACTGGATGCGGACCGCACCGCCGCCCTGATCCCCGAGGTCGCGGCGGCGATGGGGCCGCTGACGGTGCTGGTGAACAACGCCTCGATCTTTGAATATGACAGCATCGCGACCGCCACAATGGAGGGCTGGGACCGGCATCTGGGTTCTAACCTGCGCGCCCCGTTCCAGCTGATCCAGGCCTTCGCCGCGCAGGCCCCCAAGGCCCTGCCCGACGAGAGTGGCGAGCCGCAGGCCCGCTGCCTGGTCGTGAACATGGTCGATCAGCGGGTGCTGAAGCCCACGCCGGAATTCATGACCTATTCCATCGCCAAGGCGGCGCTGTGGTCGCTGACCCGGACCGCCGCGCAGGGCCTCGCGCCGCATGTGCGCGTGAACGCGATCGGCCCCGGCCCCACCCTGCAGGGCGCGCGACAGAGCGCGGCGCATTTCGCCGCACAGCGCCGGGCCACGGTCCTGAACCGGGGGGCCGACCCGAAGGGCATCACCGATGCGCTGGCCTATTTCCTGACCGCGCGGGCGGTCACGGGACAGCTGATCTGTGTCGACGGGGGCCAGCATCTGGGCTGGCGCACGCCGGATGTGCTGGGACCGGAATAGGACCGATCCGGCCCTTCGGCGACATTTGTCCACCCCATGACCGAGCTGTTGCACAACATGCGGATTTGGCGGGATATTTCCGTCAATCCACGTCGTTCAACAATAAAATCGAACAAAAACAAGGGCATTGGTTTGTGCCTAAAATAAGGGCAAATTCACGGAACTGTAACGATTGCTGGCCCCGGAGGGCCATCCTCACAGCCCGCCCACAGGATTATCCACAGATTCCGTGGAAAGCTTAACGGTTGCGCTTGGCCCCGCAAACTTGCAGCGGGGGACAGAATCACCACCTAGGCATCATGACCCAGAAAACCGGCCACGCCCTCATCCAGGATTACCTCCGCACGCTGGACAGCAGTCCCGGCGTCTATCGCATGCTGGATGCCCAGCAGGCGGTGCTGTATGTCGGCAAGGCGCGCGACCTGCGGGCGCGGGTGTCGAACTATGCCCGGCCCTCGGGCCATTCGGGGCGCATCGCGCGGATGATCCGCGAGACGGCCTCGATGATGTTCCTGACCACCAACACCGAGACCGAGGCGCTGCTGCTGGAGCAGAACCTGATCAAGCAGCTGAAGCCGCGCTACAACGTGCTTCTGCGCGACGACAAGTCGTTTCCGAACATCCTGGTGGCCAAGTCCCACGCCTATCCGCAGATCAAGAAGCATCGCGGCGCCAAGACCGAGAAGGGCGACTATTACGGCCCCTTCGCCAGCGCAGGCGCGGTGAACCGCACCCTGACCCAGCTGCAGCGCGTCTTCCTGCTCAGGAACTGCACCGACAGCGTGTTCGAGAGCCGCACCCGTCCCTGCCTGCTGTTCCAGATCAAGCGCTGCAGCGCGCCCTGCACCGGGCGCATCAGCGCGCCCGACTACAATGCGCTGGTCAATGACGCGGAACGCTTCCTGCAGGGCAAGACGACCACCATCCAGGCCGATCTGGCCCGCGAGATGGCCCAGGCCGCCGAGAACATGGAGTATGAGCGCGCCGCGGCCCTGCGCGACCGCATCAAGGCGCTGACGGCGGTGCAGTCGGTGCAGGCGATCAACCCCAAGGGCGTGGCCGAGGCCGATATCGTGGCCCTGCACATGGAGGGCGGGCAGGCCTGCGTGCAGGTCTTCTTCATCCGCGGCAACCAAAGCTGGGGCAACCGCGACTTCTATCCCAGGCTGGGCGGGGCCGAGGGGGCGGAGGAGGTGATGCAGGCCTTCCTGCTGCAGTTCTACGACAACACCCCGCCGCCCCGGCAGATCCTGCTGTCGCACCCGCCCGAGGATCCCGACCTGATCGCCGAGGTCCTGTCCGAACGCGCCCGCCGCAAGGTCGAGGTGGCCGTGCCGCTGCGCGGAGAGAAATCGGACTTGGTCACCAACGCGCTGCGCAACGCGCGCGAGAGCCTGGCGCGGCGCATGTCCGAAAGCGCGACCCAGCTGCGCCTGCTGGAGGGTCTGGCCGACGCGTTCGAGCTGCCCGCGCCCCCGCGCCGGATCGAGGTCTATGACAACAGCCACATCATGGGCACCAATGCGGTCGGCGGCATGATCGTGGCCGGGCCCGAGGGCTGGATGAAGAGCCAGTACCGCAAGTTCAACATCAAGGGCACCGAGATCACCCCCGGCGACGACTTCGGCATGATGAAAGAGGTGCTGACGCGCCGCTTCACCCGCCTGCTGAAGGACGACCCGGACCGTCAGACCGAGGCCTGGCCCGACCTGCTGCTGATCGACGGCGGCGCGGGGCAGGTCAGCGCCGTCCACGAGATCATGGCCGAGCTGGGCGTCGAGGACATCCCGATGATCGGCGTCGCCAAGGGCCAGGACCGCGACCACGGCAAGGAGGAGTTCCACCGCACCGGCCAGCGCCCCTTCGCGCTGCGCATGAACGATCCGGTCCTGTACTTCGTCCAGCGGCTGCGCGACGAGGCGCACCGGTGGGCCATCGGGACCCACCGCGCGCGCCGGGCCAAGTCGCAGATGGCCAACCCCCTGGACGAGATCGCGGGCATCGGCGCCGCGCGCAAGCGCGCCCTGCTGGCCCATTTCGGCAGCGCCAAGGCGGTGGGCCGCGCCGGTCTGGCCGACCTGCAGGCGGTCGAGGGCATATCCGCGGCGATCGCGCAGAAGGTCCACGACCATTTCAACGCGCGCGGCTGAGGGCCGGTCGATTGAGAGGCAAGCGATCACGGCTGCGTCGGGGCGACGCTTGGGCCTTTCCAACCGTCGCGGCAGGGACTAGCGTGCCGACATGCGCTGGAACCTTCCGAATGTCCTGACCCTTCTGCGTCTGCTGGCGGCCCCCGGGGTCCCGCTGATGTTCCTGTATTTCCAACGCCCCTGGGCCGATTGGGCGGCGCTGGCGCTGTTCATGGGGGCGGCGATCACCGACTGGATAGACGGCTATCTGGCCCGCGCCTGGAAGCAGGAGAGCCGCTTCGGCGCGGCCATGGACCCCATCGCGGACAAGGCCATGGTGGTGATCGCCCTGGTCGTCATCACCGGCTATTCGGGCATGAACCCGTGGCTGATCCTGCCGGTGACGATCATCCTGTTCCGCGAGGTCTTCGTGTCGGGCCTGCGCGAGTATCTGGGCGACAAGTCGCGCCTGCTGGCGGTGACCAAGCTGGCCAAATGGAAGACGACCCTGCAGATGGTCGCCATCTCGGTCCTGTTCCTGGGCACGGGGCTGGCCTACGTCGAATCCGGCGGTGCGCCGCGCGTGGGCGAGACGGGGCTGGTCTGGTCGGGCAGCTGGGCCGCCATGGCCACGCATGTCGGGCTGACGCTGATCTGGATCGCGGCGGCGCTGACGGCCTGGACGGGCTGGGACTATTTCGTCAAGGCGCTGCCCTTCCTGCGCGAGCCGCGCCATGACGGTTGAGGTCCTGTATTTCGCCTGGCTGCGCGAACGCGTGGGCCAGCCGCGCGAGACCGTGCAGACCGACGCCCCGACGCCCCGCGCGCTGATCGCCGAACTGGTCGCCCGGTCCGAGAGCCATGCGGCGGCCTTCGCGGACATGGCCGCGCTGCGCTGTGCCGTCGACCAGCGGCTGACCGATCTGGACGCGCCCTTGGCTGGCGCGCGCGAGGTGGCCTTCTTTCCGCCGATGACGGGCGGCTGATGACCGCCCGCGTGCAGTCCGACCCCTTCGACATGGCCGCCGAACTGCGGGATTTCGGCGCGGGGGCGGGCGCGGTCGTGACCTTCACCGGCATCGTGAGGGACGAGGGCGGCACCCTGGCCGCGCTGGAGATCGAGCATTATCCCGGCATGACCGAACGCGCGCTGAGCGAATTCGGGCAGAATGCGGCCGCGCGCTTCGGGCTGTCCGACTGGCGGATCGTGCATCGCCACGGCCGCATCCCGGTCGGCGACCCGATCATGATGGTCGCCACCGCCGCCCGCCATCGCCGCGCCGCCTTCGAGGGGGCCGAGTTCCTGATGGACTGGCTGAAATCCCGCGCCCCCTTCTGGAAGCGGCATGTGGCGCGGGACGGCGCCACCGCATGGGTCGAGGCCCGCCCCGAGGACGAGGACGCGCTGAGCCGGTGGTGAGCCCCATGCCCCCCTGCGCGCGGACGCGATGATCCGCCCCGAGCTGCGTGACCGGATGGGCCGGCATGCCGAACTGATCGTGTTCGCGGCCCTGACGCTGGCGGCGCTGTGGCTGGCGCTGCGCGGCGGCTGGTTCTTCGCGGTCGTGGGCGGGGGCGGGGCGCTGGTCGCGGGCAGCCTGGCCCTGGGCGCGCTGCGCCGCACGCCCTTCCGCCGCGCCGTCGCGGCCCCCGGACTGGTCGAGATCGTCGAGGGGGCGGTGCGCTATTACGGCGCGACCGACCGGGGCGGAGAGATCCCCCTGCGCGACCTGGTGGAGATCCGCCTGCTGCGGCTGGAGGGGCGCGCCCATTGGCGGCTGCGCAGCCAGGACGGGCAGGCGCTGCTGATCCCCGCGGATGCGGCGGGGGCCGGGGCGCTGGCCGATGCCTTCACCGCGCTGCCGGGGCTGGACATGGGCGCGGTGTCCGCGGCGCTGGCGCAGGTCGCCCGCCAGCAGGACGCCATGCGCACCGTTTGGCGGAGGCCGGGCTGAGGCGACTTGACTTGGCCCGCCCGCATTGCCACCTGTGACCGACCGGAAACCCTTGAAAGGCCTCGCTGCCCATGTCCATTCCACAGCAGGGCGGAGGCCCCATCGAACATCGCGACCAGCTGGCGGCCTATATCGCCAGCGGCGAGAAGCCGAAATCGGCCTGGCGCATCGGCGTCGAGCACGAGAAGTTCGGCTATGACGATGCCCGCAAGATGCCGCTGCCCTACGAGGGGGAGGCCTCGATCACGGCCATGCTGGAGGGGTTGCGCGACCGCTTCAACTGGAGCCCGGTCCTGGAGGCCGGCAAGCTGATCGGGCTGGAGCGCGACGGCGCGAACATCAGCCTGGAGCCGGGCGGCCAGCTGGAGCTGTCCGGCGCGCCGCTGGAGACGATCCACCAGACCTGCGACGAGGTGAACGGCCATCTGGCCGAGGTCGAGGCCGTCGCCGCCGATATCGGCGCGGGCTTCATCGGGCTGGGCGCCGCGCCGATCTGGGGTCAGGGCGACATGCCGATGATGCCCAAGGGGCGCTATCGGCTGATGACCGATTACATGGGCCGGGTCGGCACGCTTGGCACGCAGATGATGTACCGGACCTGCACGGTGCAGGTGAACCTGGATTTCGCCTCCGAGGCCGACATGGTCCAGAAGATGCGCGTGGCGCTGGCGCTGCAGCCGGTGGCCACCGCGCTGTTCGCCAATTCGCCCTTCCTGGACGGCAAGCCCAACGGCATGAAATCCTGGCGCGCGCATATCTGGCAGAACCTGGATGCGGCGCGGACCGGCATGCTGCCCTTCGTCTTCGAGGACGGGTTCGGATACGAGGCCTGGGTCGATTACGTGCTGAACGTGCCGATGTATTTCGTCTATCGCGACGGCAAGTACATCGATGCCCTGGGCCAGAGCTTCCGCGATTTCCTGGAGGGCCGGCTGCCGGCCCTGCCGGGCGAGGTGCCGACCCTGTCGGACTGGGCCGACCACATGACCACCGTCTTTCCCGAGGCGCGGGTCAAGAAGTACATCGAGATGCGCGGCGCCGATGGCGGGCCGTGGCGGCGTCTGTGCGCGCTGCCGGCGCTGTGGGTCGGGCTGACCTATGACCAGGGCGCGCTGGATGCGGCGACCGACCTGATCAAGGGCTGGGACGCCGAGACCCGCGAGGGACTGCGGGTGGCCGCGGGCCGCGACGGGCTGCAGGCCGAGGCGGGGGGCGTGCGAATGCACGATCTAGCCCGCGAGGTCCTGGCCATCGCCGAGGGCGGGCTGAAGGCGCGCGGCCGGTCGGGCAATGACGGGCTGGTCCCCGACGAGACGCATTTCCTGAACGCGCTGAAGGAGAGCGTGGACAGCGGCAAGGTGCCTGCGGATGAGTTGCTGGAGAAGTATCACGGAGTCTGGGGCGGCGATCTGGGCCGCATCTACGACGAGTACTCCTACTGACGGATCGGGCCGCGGGCGGGGTGCCGCTTGCGTCCCGCGGCGTGGCGGGGGGACTGCGCGTCCCCCCGCACCCCCCTGCGGCGTCGCGCGGACCGGCGGCGCGGCGCACGACAAGGTGAGCGGGCTGCGCGCGGCGGCGGCTTGATCCGGCCCATCCATGGTGGCACGGGGATCGCAAAGGTTTCAAAGGCAAGGGGCAGGAAATGCGGGCGGACAGTCTGGTCTGGTTTGGGCGGATGGTGGCCGGGGTCTTCGGTCTGGGCGTCCTGGCGCTGTTGGTGCTGGTCGTGCGGATCCTGCGTCAGGCGGAGGGCGTGCCGCCGATGCCGATCGCCCTGGGACTGCTGGGTCTCGTGGCGCTGATCCTGCTGGCGACGATCGCGCTGGCGCTGGTCTCGATCGCGGTGTCTCTGCGGCGGGGCGTGCCGGTGGCGGCTGAGGCCCTCGTCGAGGCGGCGCCCGAGGCCGCCGCCGTCGAGATGGCGGAGCCCGACATGCCCGAGCGTCCCCGTCAGGGACCGCCCCTGCGCGCGACGCGCAGCGGGGCGCCGATGCTGGTCGCGCGCCGCTGAGGCGCGCTACTTTCGGCCGATCCGGGGTTCGCTGCCGTCCAGCAGGCGGCGGATGTTGGCGTGGTGGCGGATCAGGATCAGCACCGCCATGAAGGCCGCGACGGCGGCGATGTCGCCCCGGCCCAGACCCCACAGCGCCACGGCGGGCGACAGCACCGCCGCGACAAGCGCCGAGAGGCTGGAGATGCGCGTGACCGCCGCCGTCAGCGCCCAGAGCCCGCAGGCGGCCAGCCCCACCGGCCAGGCCAGCGCGATCAGCGTGCCGAGGAAGGTCGCCACGCCCTTGCCGCCCCGAAAGCCCAGCCAGACCGGGAAGCAGTGACCCAGGAAGGCCGCGCCGCCGGCCAGGATCGCGGCGGCCTCTCCGCCGAAATGGCGGGCCAGCAGGACGGCGATGGCACCCTTGCCCGAATCCAGCAGCAGCGTGGCCAGCGCGGCGCCCTTGTTGCCCGTCCGCAGAACGTTGGTCGCGCCGATGTTGCCGGACCCGATCTGGCGCAGATCGCCCAGGCCCAGGGCACGCGTGATGACGAGGCCGAAGGGGACAGAGCCCAGAAGATAGCCGAAGATCGCCCAGAGGATCATGCGTGGTCTCCGAAGACGGGGGTGCCTGCGACCCAGGTGCCCAGGACGCGGCCCTGCATTCGCGCGCCGTCAAAGGGGGTGTTCTTCGATTTGGACAAAAGCGCGAAGCGGTCCAGAACGAAGGGCGCGTCGGGGTCGAACAGCACCAGATCGGCGGGGGCGCCGTCGGACAGGCGACCCGCCGAGAGGCCCAGCCTGCGCGCGGGGTTCAGCGCCATGGCGCGGAACAGCTGGGGCAGGGTCAGGCCGCCCTGGTGATACAGGCGCAGGGCCGCAGGCAGCAGGGTCTGCAGGCCCACGGCGCCGGGGGCGGCGGCCTCGAAGGGCAGGCGTTTGGATTCCTCGTCCTGGGGCGTGTGGAAGCTGGCGATGGTGTCGATCAGACCCTGGGCCACGGCATCGACCATGGACAGACGGTCATCCTCGGACCGCAGGGGGGGCGTGAAGCGGAAGAAGGTGCGGTAGTCGCCCACGTCGAACTCGTTCAGCGTCAGGTGGTGGATCGAGATCCCCGCCGTCACGTCCAGCCCCGCATCGCGCGCCCGCGCCAAGGCCGGCAGGCTGGCGGCCACGGTGATCTGGTCGGCGTGATAGCGCCCGCGCGTCATCGCGACCAGGGCCAGGTCGCGGTCCAGGCCCATCACCTCGGCCATGGGGGACACGGCGGGGATGCCGTAGAGGGAGGCGAACTTGCCGCTGGTGGCCGCAGCCCCCGCCGACAGGGACGGGTCCTGCGGATGGCCCACGATCAGCGCGTCCAGACCGCGCGCATAGCTCATGCAGCGGCCCAGCAGCTTGGCATCCCGCACGACGCGCACGCCGTCGGTGAAGGCCGCCGCGCCCAGATCGGTCAGAAAGCCGATCTCGACCATCTCGCGGCCCTCGCGGGCCTTGGTCAGGGCGGCCATGTGGCGGATGTTCACCGGCGCATCGACGGCGCGGCGGGCGACGAATTCCAGCGCCTCGGGCGTGTCGATGGGGGGCGTGGTGTCGGGACGCGCGATGATCGTGGTGACGCCGCCCGCCGCCGCCGCGCGGCCCGCGCTGCGGAAGCTTTCCTTGTGGCGTTCGCCCGGCTCTCCGATCTTGACGCCCCAGTCGATCAGGCCGGGGGCCAGCGCGCGGCCGCGGCAGTCGATGACGGTCGCGCCTTCGGGGGCGGGTTCCTCGGGCGCGCCGCGTCCGGCGATGCGGCCGTCGGTGACGCGCAGGCTGCCCAGATCCTCGGTCTGGGCCTCGGGGTCGATCAGGCGGGCGTTGCGGAAGATCAGGTCCATCAGGCCTCTCCGGCGGCGGCGCGGCCACGGCTGGCGCGCAGGTTGCGGGCCAGCAGGTCCAGGGCGGCCATGCGGACGGCGACGCCCATCTCGACCTGGTCCTGGATGACGCTGCGGTTGATGTCGTCGGCGATGGTGCCGTCGATCTCGACGCCCCGGTTCATGGGACCCGGATGCATGACGATCGCGTCGGGCGCGGCCAAGGCCAGCTTTTCCGCGTCCAGCCCGAAGCGGTGGAAATATTCGCGTTCGGACGGGATGAACCCGCCGTCCATCCGCTCCTTCTGCAGGCGCAGCATCATGACGACATCGGCGCCCTTCAGCCCCTCGCGCATGTCCTCGGAGAGTTCGACCCCCATGTCCGCGACGCCCGCAGGCATCAGGGTCGCGGGGCCGATCAGGCGGATGCGGTTCTCCATCTTGCCCAGCAGGATCAGGTTCGACCGGGCCACGCGGCTGTGGGCGATGTCGCCGCAGATGGCGATGGTCAGCCGCTGCAGCCGCCCCTTGGCGCGGCGGATGGTCAGCGCGTCCAGCAGGGCCTGCGTCGGATGTTCGTGCCGCCCGTCGCCCGCATTGATGACCGCGCAGTTCACCTTTTCCGCCAGCAGGTTCACCGCCCCGGAATGGGGGTGGCGCACCACCAGCAGGTCGGGCTGCATCGCGTTCAGCGTCAACGCGGTGTCGATCAGCGTCTCGCCCTTCTTCACCGAGGACTGCGCGACGGCCATGTTCATCACGTCCGCCCCGAGCCGCTTGCCCGCCAGTTCGAAGCTGGCCTGGGTGCGGGTGGAGTTCTCGAAGAACATGTTGATCTGGGTCATCCCGGCCAGGGCGTCGGAATGCTTCACCGTGCGGCGGTTCAGGCTGACATAGTCCTCGGCCAGATCCAGCAGGGTGACGATCTCGTCGGGCCTGAGATGGTCGATGCCCAGAAGGTGGCGGGCGCGAAAGCTCATGCGGGGCCTCATGGCTGGGGGGTCGCGCGATCTATCGCAGATGGGGGCAGGGGCGGCAAGCGTCACACCCCTTGCATGACGTGCAACAGCCCCCTTGCCGCATCCCCCGCGCCCGGATATGGCGATGCCATGCACGGAAAATATCGCCCCCATGTTCTTGCGACCCTGTCGTTGGGCCTGCCGCTGATCGGCAGCCACCTGGCCCGCATGGCCATCGGGGTGGGCGACACGGTCATGGTCGGCTGGTACGGCATCGAGCCGCTGGCGGCCCTGGTCATCGCGACCAGCTTCTTCCACATCCTGTTCTTCCTGGGCATGGGCTTCGGCACGGGCGTCCTGGGCCTGATCGCGGCCCATGTCTCCGCCGGGCGCCAGACCGAGGTCCGGCGCGGCGCGCGCATGGCGCTGTGGCTGTCGGCGGGCTTTGGCCTTGCGATGATGCCGCTGATGTGGGTCTCCGAGCCGATCCTGCTGGGCCTGGGCCAGTCGCCCGTGGTCGCGGCCCTGGCGCAGGATTACCTGCGCATCGCGGGCTGGGGCCTGGCGGTGGTGCTGGGACAGCTGACCCTTTCCTCCTACCTGGCCGCGCTGGAGCGGACGCAGGTCGTGATGTGGGTGACGCTGGCGGGGCTGCCACTGAACCTGGCCCTGAACTGGGTGCTGATCTTCGGCAATCTGGGCGCGCCCGAACTGGGCGTGCAGGGCGCGGCGATTGCCAGCGTGACGGTGCAGGTGGTTCAGCTGGTGCTGCTGGCGGCCTATGCCGCCTGGCTGCCCGCGGCGCGGCAGTACCGGCTGTTCCAGCGCTTCTGGCGCCCCGACTGGCAGGCCATGGGCCAGGTCGCCCGGATCGGCTGGCCCATCGGCCTGACCATGGTGGCCGAGGGCGGGCTGTTCGTGGCCTCCAACGTCATGATGGGCTGGATCGGCACGCAGCAGCTGGCAGCCCACGGCATCGCGCTGCAGATCACCGCGATCACCTTCATGGCGCATCTGGGCCTTTCCAACGCCGCGACGGTGCGGGTCGGGCAGGCCATGGGGCGCGGCGATCGCGGCTGGATGCGCGACGCGGCGCTGACGGTCGTCTGGATGTCGCTGGCCTTCTCGGTCGTGTTCATCGCCCTCTATCTGCTGTTCTCCGAACAGCTGGTGCGGCTCTATCTGGACCCGACCGATCCGCAGGCGCCGCAGATCGTGGCGCTTGGCGCGACGCTCCTGATGTATGCCGCGCTGTTCCAGCTGACCGACGCCTTCCAGGTCATCGCCCTGGGCTTCCTGCGCGGGGTGCAGGACACGCGCGTGCCGATGTGGATCGCGGGCTTCAGCTACTGGGTCGTGGGCATGCCGGTGGCCTGGGCGCTGGCCTTTCCCCTAGGCTTCGGCCCGGCGGGGCTGTGGCTGGGCCTCTGCGTCGGGCTGACGGTCGCGGCGGTCCTGCTGATGCGCCGCTTCTGGTCGGGCCATGCGCGGGGGGACTGGACCCGCGCCGCGGCACCGGTCTAACCTGCCCGCGAAGGAGACCCCGATGCGCCCCGTTTTCGTCCAGTTCCGCTGCGAGCCCGGCAAGACCTATCAGGTGGCCGAGGCCATCTACGATCGCGAGGTGGTCAGCGAGCTCTATTCCACCTCGGGCGATTTCGACCTGATCGCCAAGGTCTACATCCCCGAGGATCAGGATGTCGGCCGCTTTCTGTCCGAGCGCCTGTTCGACATCCCCCATATCAGCCGGACCCTGACCACGATGACCTTCCGCGCCTTCTGATGCGCTTCGCACCCCTGCCTGCGGGCCTGCCCGCCACCGTCCCCTTCGTCGGCCCCGAAACCCTGGAGCGCCAGCGCGGTGCGCCCTTCGCCGCCCGTCTCGGCGCCAACGAAAGCGCCTTCGGACCCAGCCCCCTGGCCGCCCGCGCCATGCGCGAGGCGGTGGGCCAGGTCTGGCGCTATGGCGATTCGACGAACCACGACCTGACCCATGCGCTGGCCGCTCATCACCGGGTCGCGCCCGAGAACGTGATGGTGGGCGAGGGGATCGACGGCCTGCTGGGCACCCTGGTCCGGCTGATCGTCGCGCCGGGCGATGCGGTGGTGACCTCTGACGGGGCCTATCCGACCTTCAACTATCACGTCGCGGGCTTCGGCGGCATGCTGCACAAGGTCCCCTATCGCAACGATGCCGAAGACCCCGAGGCCCTGCTGGAGGCCGCCCATGCGACCGGCGCGCGGCTGGTCTATCTGGCCAATCCCGACAATCCGATGGGCAGCTGGCACGACGCCCCGACGATCACCGCCCTGCTGGAGCGCCTGCCCGCCGACTGCCTCTTGGTGCTGGATCAGGCCTATGCGGAATTCGCCCCAGCCTCGGCCATCCCCGACATCGCGGCGGACGATCCCCGCGTGATCCGCATGCGCACCTTCTCCAAGGCCTACGGGCTGGCGGGCGCGCGCATCGGCTATGCCCTGGGCGCGCCCGACCTGATCGCGGGCTTTGACCGCATCCGCAACCATTTCGGCGTGAACCGCATCGCGCAGGCCGGTGCCCTGGCCGCGCTGGCCGATCAGGGCTGGCTCGCCCATGTCGTGGCCGAGGTCGCCGCCGCCCGCGAGCGCATCGCCGCCATCGGCACGGCGAACGGCCTGACCGCGCTGCCCTCGGCCACCAATTTCGTGGCGCTGGACACGCATCGCGACGGCGCCCATGCCCGCGCCCTGATCGCCGCCTTGGCGGATCAGGGCGTCTTCGCCCGGATGCCCGGCGTGTCCCCCCTGGACCGCTGCATCCGCATCAGCACCGCGCCGCTCCACGAGCTCGACGTGCTGGAGGACGCGCTGCCCCGCGCCCTGGCCGCGATCAGTCCCGCATGAAGCGGCGGCGCGATTCCTCGGCGATGGCCTGACGCATCTGCAGCCGGGCGATCTCGGCCAAGAGCGCCTCCCGCTCCGCCCCCTCGGGCATCCCGGTCAGACGGGCCTGCGCGGCCTGAACCTCCTTCTTCAGCACGATCTCGGGCGGCAGCACGCCCGCCTGCGCCATGATCCGGAACCCGGCGGCGGTCCCGTCCCGCTCCACGGGCCGGTCGGGCAGGGGCTTGCCCTCGCCCTCAAGGCCGGTCAGCCTGCCCTCGGCCCGGGCTTTCAGCATCATCCTCTCGGCGATCCGCTCCAGCCAGCCCATGGCCGCCCCCGCTTCTTCTTCACTGAAGTATCCCCGCCGGAGGCACCCGTCCGCAAGGCCGGGCGCCTCCGTCGGCGCAGGCTCACATCGCCGCCAGCTGCGCCAGCGCCGCGTTCAGGCGCGCGATGTCATCCTCCAGCGCGGACAGCTTGCCGCGGGTCTCCTCGATCACCTCGGCCTCGGCATTCTCGACGAACTTGGGGTTCGACAGACGCTTCTGCAGGCCCTCGGCATCCTTGCCGGACTTCTGCACGGCCTTCTGCAGGCGCGCGGTCTCGGCCGCCACGTCGATCACGTCGCCGATGGGCAGCGCGAAGCTCGCCCCCTGCACCGAGACCGCGATCATCCCCTT
Source organism: Paracoccus sp. ME4 (assembly GCF_046736325.1). GTDB lineage: Bacteria > Pseudomonadota > Alphaproteobacteria > Rhodobacterales > Rhodobacteraceae > Paracoccus. Next base: position 2,745,240 of record NZ_CP151276.1, on the reverse strand, counting down.
GCCCGCCACGCCATCGGCGGGTGCGTTGACGCGGGCCAGCCGCTCGATCAGCGGGCCGTTGGCCGACAGCGCCGCGCGCGCCGCCGCATCCGCCTCGGTCACGACCAGGTCCAGCTTGGCCCCCGCCGGCACGCCCATCTGCGCGCGGGCCGAGCGCACGCCCTCGATCAGCGCGATGACCCAGTTCATCTGCCGGTCGGCCTCGGCGTCGATCAGATCGGCGCCCAGCTCCGGCCAGTCGCCATGGACCAGCATCCGGTCGCGGTCCCCGGTCAGCGCCCACAGCTCCTCGGTGACAAAGGGCATGATCGGATGCAGCATGGCAAAGCACTGATCCAGCACCCAGCCCATCGTGGCCCGCGTCTCCTCGGCGTGATCGCCGTCGAACAGGGGCTTGGCGAACTCGACATACCAGTCGCAGACCTTGCCCCAGACGAAGGCGTAAAGCCCCGTCGCCGCATCGTTGAAGCGATAGGCGGCCAGCGCCTCGTCGACAGCCATCAGGATGCGCGCCGTCTCTCCGATGATCCAGCGGTTCACGACATGGGCGGGCTCAGGCCGCGCGCCGCCGCCGCGCACGCCGTTCATCTCGGCAAAGCGGGTGGCGTTCCAGATCTTGGTGACGAAGTTGCGGTTCACCTCGACGGCCTTGGGCCCCAGCTTGGGGTCGCGTCCCATCGCCGCCATGCTGGTCAGCGTGAAGCGCAGCGCATCCGCGCCATAGGCGTCCACCAGCGTCAGCGGGTCGATGACATTGCCCTTGGACTTGGACATCTTGGCGCCCTTCTCGTCGCGCACCAGCCCGTGGACATAGACGGTCCTGAACGGCACATCGCCCACGACCTCCAGCTGCATCATCATCATCCGGGCGACCCAGAAGAAGATGATGTCGAAGCCCGTGACCAGCACGTCGGTCGGGAAGTACTTCTTCAGCTCCTTGGTCGGCTCGGGCCAGCCGAGCGTCCCGATGGGCCAGAGGCCCGAGCTGAACCAGGTATCCAGCACGTCCGGGTCGCGGGTCAGCGCCTTGCCCGGGGCCATGGCTTGCGCCTCGGCCTCGGTGGCGGCGCAGTACTGGTTGCCCTCGGCATCGTACCAGACCGGGATCTGGTGGCCCCACCACAGCTGGCGGCTGATGGTCCAGGGCTCGATGTTCTCGAGCCAGTTGAAATAGACCTTCTTGTGCTGCTCGGGCAGGATCTCGGTCCGGCCCGACCGCACGGCCTCCAGCGCGGGCTCGACGATGCGCGCGGTGTCCACGAACCACTGGTCGGTCAGCATCGGCTCGATCACCACGCCCGAGCGGTCGCCGAAGGGCTGCATGATCGGCTTGGCCTCGATCACGGGACGGCGCTCCAGATGCTCGGCCCCGGTCTCGGGCTCGATCTCCTTGTGCAGATAGGTGACGGCCAGGCCCTCGGCGGTGACCTGGTCGATCACGCGCTTGCGGGCCTCCAGCCGGTCCAGACCGCGCAGATCCTCGGGGACCAGGTTCACGGCGGTGACGTCGCCCACATCCTCGCCCCGGGCCGCGCGGGTCGCGATGGCGGCGCTGTCGGCATAGGACAGCCCGTCGGCGCGCATCTGCGCCTTGCCGTCCATCAGCGCATAGAGCGGGATGCCGTTGCGCTGCGCCACGCCGTAGTCGTTGAAGTCATGCGCGCCGGTGATCTTGACCGCGCCCGAGCCGAAATCGGGGTCGGGGTATTCGTCGGTGATGATCGGGATCAGGCGGCGGTGCTCCTTGGGGCCGACCGGGATCTCGACCAGCTTGCCGACGATGGGGGCATAGCGCGCATCCGACGGATGCACGGCCACCGCGCCGTCGCCCAGCATGGTCTCGGGGCGGGTCGTGGCGATGGAGATGTAATCGCGCGTCTCGCGCAGGGTCACGCGGCCGTCTTCGTCGCGTTCCACGTATTCATAGGTCTCGCGTTTGCCAGTTTCAGGATTGGCCGCCAGCGGGTATTTGAAATGCCACATGTGGCCCGGAACCTCGCGGTTCTCGACCTCCAGATCGCTGATTGCGGTCTCGAAATGCGGGTCCCAGTTCACCAGCCGCTTGCCGCGATAGATGATGCCCTTGTTGTAGAGGTCCACGAACACCCGGATCACCGCGTCGTGGAAATTGCCCTCCTCGCCCGCGGGCGCGCCGGGGGCGCCGGACATGGTGAAGGCATTCCTGGACCAATCCGCGCTGGCGCCAAGGCGCTTCAGCTGATTGATGATCGTGTCGCCGGATTCGCGCTTCCAGTCCCAGATCTTGGCGGTGAAGGCCTCGCGCCCGATCTCGCGCCGGCCCGGCTCTCCGCGCGCGGACATCTGGCGTTCCACGACCATCTGGGTGGCGATGCCCGCATGGTCCTGACCCGGCTGCCACAGCGTGTCGAAGCCGCGCATGCGGTGCCAGCGGACCAGGATGTCCTGCAGCGTGTTGTTCAGCGCGTGGCCGATATGCAGGCTGCCCGTCACGTTCGGGGGCGGGATCATCACGGTGAAGGTCTCGGACCGGCGCGCATTGGCGCCGGCGGCGAAGGCGCCGGTCCGTTCCCATTCGGCGCTGATCCGGGCCTCGGCGGCCTGTGCGTCAAAGCTCTTGTCCATCGTCATCGCGTCACCCCATCTGTTGCGTCGGGATTAGCGAATGAAGGGCCAAAGGCCAAGCCCGTCAGGAAACGTCCACGATCGGCGCGAAGCCGCCCCAGAACATGCGCGCCCCGTCGAAGGGCATCTCGGCCATCTCGGGGTGCTCCTCCTGCATCATCGCGGCCCAGGCCGCGTCGGCGGTGGCGCGGTCGGGCCATTCGATCCAGGAAAACACGGGAACCTCGCCCTCCTTGGCCTCGGTCGCGCGATAGAAGTCGGTGCGCGTGCCGTGGGGGACATCCTCGCCCCAGCCCTCGACCATGCGCAGCGCCCCGTGACGCTTGAACATCGGCCAGGCGGCCTTGGCATGGGTGATGTAGTCCTCGCGCCGGTCGGCGGGCACGGCGGCGACGAAGCCGGAATAATAGGTCATGGCAGTCCTCCTCTGCGACAAACTGTCCGCCTGTCGCAGATTCGGATCAAGCCCGATCAGACCGCGCGGTCCAGCTTCGTGGAGAGGTGGATCAGGCTCTCGGAGGACCGCACCCCCTCGACCGCGCCGATCCGGTCCAGTGTGTCGTCCAGATCGCTGGTCGATTCCGCCGCCAGCAGCAGCAGCATGTCCACCCGCCCGCTAGTGGTGTGGATGCGCTCGACCTGCGGGATCGTCTTCAGGCGCGACAGCACCGCGGCCTGGGCGCGCGGCTCGATCGCCAGCAGGACGGTGGCGCGGATGCGCGCGGCGCGGGCGGTCTCGCCCAGACGCAGCGTGTATCCGGCGATGGCGCCGGTCGTCTCCAGCCGCTCCAGCCGGGCCTGCACGGTCGACCGCGCGACCCGCAACCGGCGGGCCAGGACCGCCACCGACATGCGCGCATCGCCCGACAGCTGCGCAAGAATGTTCCGATCCAGATCGTCCAAGGGGTGCCTGCCCGCCGCTTTCGTCAAAATGACATGTTCTTGGTCATAATAACTGGTGAGGCGCGTGATTCTACCCTTTTCATCGGTGAAATCGGAACCGAAAAGCGCCATCTTGGTTGCGCCATTCCGGCCACCGCTCCAGCTCCTGAAAGGAACATCGATGGGACAGCAGAAGACCGTCTGGGACAATCCGGCCGAGGTCATCCGACATCTGGCCCCGGAACATCCGGTCATGGTCTTTGCGCCGACGGTCCTGCAGGACAGGGCGCGGCAGTTCGTCGAGGGCTTTCCGGGCCTGGTGACCTATGCGGTCAAGTCGAACCCCGAGGAGGCCGTGATCCAGAACCTGGTCGCCGCCGGCATCGAGGGTTTCGACGTGGCATCGCCCTTCGAGATCGACCTGATCGGCCGCATGGCGCCGCACGCCGCGCGCCATTACCACAACCCCGTCCGCGCCCGCTCCGAGATCGCGCATGGCGTGGCTCAAGGCATCCGCGCCTGGTCGGTGGACAGCCGCTCCGAGCTGGAGAAGCTGTTCGATCAGGTGCCGACCCAGGTGGACGGGCAGGGGGTCGAGATCTCTCCGCGCTTCAAGCTGCCGGTGCTGGGCGCGGCCTATGACTTCGGGTCCAAGTTCGGCGCATCGCCCGAACTGGCGGCGGAACTCCTGGCCGAGGTCGCGCGGCGCGGCTACGTCCCGTCGCTGACCTTCCATCCCGGCACGCAATGCACCGACCCCATCGCCTGGGAGAGCTATATCCGCGTGTCCAAGGACATCTGCGACATGGCGGGCGTGCGCGCGGTGCGCCTGAACGTGGGCGGCGGCTTCCCGTCGCATCGCGTGGTGGGGGTCGAGCCGGACCTGGCCTCGATCTTCCAGGAGATCGCCGACACGGTGACCGAGATGTTTGGCACCGACGCGCCCGCCCTGGTCTGCGAACCGGGCCGGGGTCTGGTGGCCGATGCCTATGCGCTGATCACCCGCGTCAAGGGCGTACGCGACGGCGGCCATGTGTTCCTGAACGACGGCGTCTATGGCGGTCTGGCCGAGCTGCCGATCATCGGCAACATCGACCGGATCGAGGTCCTGGACCCGCAGGGCCGCCCCCGCGGCGGAGAGCAGGGCGGGCGCGTGATCTTCGGCCCGACCTGCGATTCGGTCGACCGCCTGCCCGGAGAGCTGGCCCTGCCCGAGGACATCGACGAGGGCGATTACGTCATCTTCCACGGCGCGGGCGCCTACTCCACGGTCACCAACACCCGCTTCAACGGGTTCGGCGCCATGACCCACGCGACGGTGATGCGTCTGTCGTAACCATTTGCTCATGCCCCCGTGCTAGGGTCTGGGCATGAGCGCCATCCGACCCCCCACCACCCATGTCGTGCTGATGGACGGCACCTTCGCCTCGCTGGCCGATGGCAGGCGCAGCTCCATCGGCCGCATCCACCGGCTGCTGACCGGACAGCTGGGCGCCATGCCGCCCGGCCGGCTGCGCATCCATTACGGCATGGGCCAGCAATGGGCGCGATGGCGGACACTGCCGGACCTGATGATGGGCCGCATCCTGGAGACCCGCATCACCGAGGCCTATGGCTGGCTGGCCTCGGGCTATCGCCCCGGCGACCGGATCGTGATGCTGGGCTATTCGCGGGGCGCCTTTGCAGTGCGCAGCCTGGCGGGGATGATCAGCCGCGTGGGCCTCCTGCGCGCCGACGCCGCGACCGAACGTCAT